>JAJDEX010000526.1 GCA_029259575.1 Planctomycetota bacterium
CGGCCGCGGCCGCGTCGGGCTCGACCGAGGGCATCACGGAGGGTGATCCGCCGTCCTGGACCGTGGGCGCCGCCGCATTCGCAGAGGAGTCCTCGGGGTCGGGACGGGAGAACATGGACCATCCGAGGAACAACCCCAGGGTCACGAGCAGGATGAACGGGAGGCGTTTCTCCACGAGAGGATCGAACCGTGTAGGGGTCAGCGGCCGACGATCAGACGATCGGCCAGGAAGTCGGGGAGCTCGGGCACGGCGCGAATGGCGTCGGCGGCGAGCTCTTGTTCGTAGTCGAGGCGCACGAATTCAACGCGCTCCCCGTCGAAGAGGACGTAGGACAGGTTGGGGTCGCCGTCGCGCGGCTGGCCGACGGACCCGACGTTGACGATCGCCTTGCGCTCGAGGCTGGCGCCCACCGAGAGCGGCCCTTCGTTGCCCTTCGGCAAGTGCACGCCACCGTCCTCGCGGTAGATGGCCGGCACGTGACTGTGACCGACGAAGCAGAGCGGCTTGTGCATCGCCGCGAAGTTCGCCGCCATCTTGACGGTGTCCCGCGCATCACGCGGCAGCATGTACTCGCGCACCGGATCGCGGGGCGAACCGTGGGCGAACTCGGCGACGTCGTCGCTGCCACTCGCCTCGAGCTCACCGATGAAGTCCCAGTAGGCATCGGCACGGTCGGGGTTGCGGGACAACTCCTCGCGTGTCCACTCGATGGCGGCGCGCGCCTTCGGGTTGAAGTCCTCGGCGCTGAAGAGCAACGCCTCCTCGTGGTTGCCCTTGAGGCAATGCCCGTCCTCGAGGTCCGAGCCGTCGATGTCCTTGGCGCCGGGAACGCACAGCCGCATGGCGACCTCGAGCGTCGCGCAGGGGTCCGCGCCGTAGCCGACCATGTCGCCGAGGCACACGTACCGTCTCACGCCACGTGAGCGAGCGTGTTCCAGGGCAACCTCGAGCGCCGGCACGTTGCCGTGGAGGTCGGAGATGATCGCGGTCAGGGGGTAGGTCAAGGCACACCGCCTCCGCGTCGCCAACTCGGCGTGATCCGATGGACGGCAAGGTCCACGGGATTTGCGGGGGAAGGATTATCGTGTCGAGCCAGGGGCGACACAAGGCATCGCAGCGGTCTCTGTTCCGCCCGCGGCCCCGGAGTCCCCCTCGGGGTCCCCTACGGAGGCCAGCTCGGGGGGCCCTGGATCCCGGGTCCCCAGGACGGCGAGGGCCCAGAGCGCGGCGGTCACAGCGGCAGCGGGGCCAGGGGAACGCACGAGGGTCAACGCGGGCAGAACGGGCGCGAGGGCACCCAAGGCGCTCCAGGGGGACGGCCACCCGAGGGCCTCGAAACGATGGGCCAGATGGCGCCGATCGCCCTGCCAGGCCGGACGGCCCTCACGCAGTCGAAGCCAGGCCACGCGCGCCAGGTCCAGCCCGGGCAGCACCAGAAAGGGCCAGGCGCCCGGATGCACCAGCAGCAGAATGCCCAGGGCGTGACTCCCCGCGTCCCCCACGTAGAGCCAGGGCACGCGCTGGGCCGCGCCGGACCCGGGCCTGCGCAGCGGAAGATTCAGCGCCAGGAGGGCCAGGAGTCCGCCGCGCAAAGGCGCCACCGGCCACAGGGCCAGGGTCGACAGGCCGATGCACGTCTCGTCCGCGTGGTCCCAGGTGTTCAAGACGTTCTGGGCGGCGACGGCGGCGAGGCCCCAGGCCACGGCCTCGAGGGGAGCCTCCAGCGGACGCCCCCATTCGCAGGCGAGCACGACGCCGACCAGCGCCTGACCCAGCAACTTCGCGCGCGGTCCGAGCCCGCGCACGTCGTCCACCAGACCGACGGCCAACGCGGCTCCGAGCGCGAACCACGGCAGGTCCAAGGCGAATCGCAACGACGACGAGCCGACCCCGATGGCGAGCGCAACGCCCCCGACCAAGGGGATCCGCGAGGTGCGTGGCTTGCGGGATTCCTCGCCGGTACGCCGATCGACCCAACCTCCGGAACGCGCACCCCACGCGAGCAGGATCCCCGCCAAGAGCGTGATCGTGAACGCGAACCCAGCCCCCTGCGCGATCAAGGTCGGTCTCCGCTCACGCCGTACAGACCGCGACGGCGCACGTAGGTCGCGACCGCAAGCGCGAGGTGTTCGAACGCCTCCACGTCGTTCCTGGCGAGCCCGCGGCGAATGTCGCGCGAGGCACCGGGGACGGGTTCGACATCGACCCAGCCAGCACGCACGCGATCGGCCAGGTCGTCGGGCAGATCGGCCAGGGACGCCGGCCAGGTGAAAGGTGAGGAACGCGGCACGACGATGGGGACGACCCGGCGCAACAACTCTTCCGCGCCGTACCACCTGGGCAGTCCGTCCAGGTTGTCCGTGCCCAGGATGAGATGCAGGACGCCGACCTCGCACGCCTCCAACGCCCGGACCGTGTCGAGGGTGTAGCTGGGTCCCTCCCGACCCAGTTCGAGCGACTCGACCTGGAAGGTCGGCTCATCGGCCAGGGCCAGTTCGAGCATCGCCACCCGGTCCCGGCCGCCGGCCAGCACCGCTCCAGGCTTGTGCGGTGGACGCGCGGCGGGCACGAAGAGCACGCGCTCGAGGCCGAAGGCCCGTTGGGCCGCCCGCGCGACGTGCAGGTGCCCCAGGTGCACGGGATCGAAGGAACCGCCGTAGAGGCCGATCCGCGGCCCTGCGGAGGCCTCCGGCCCACCCTGCTGGACGGACGTGCGGGGTGTCCGGAGGCCCGCTGCGTCGCCCTGGACCCTCTCCGGAGCACCTGAGGGGCCCTTGTTGGGTGCTGGGAGGTCGTTCCCGCCCCCCACGCCCCTGACCGGGACCGGCGGATGCGGGCGACCTGTTGTGCTGGGGTGGGGCGACTTCAAGGGGCGATCGGGCGTGCCCGACGAGCTTAGGGAGTGGATCGGCGTTACCGGGAGGGTCCCCGGGGTACCTCCATCGGCGATCAGACTCGACGGCCGCTGGACGGGTGTCCAGCCCGGGCCTTAGAATCCTCGCCTCCCCCCTGAGTCTTCCTCCTGGCGCGACCCTTGTCCCCAGGCCGAGAACTCGACATTCTGGTACGCCTCGCGGCCGCCCAGCTCCGTCCCGGCAGCTCCGGGAACCGCACCCCGACCTCCCGCCGGACCCCTCCCGCGGAACCTCCC
Source organism: Planctomycetota bacterium (assembly GCA_029259575.1). GTDB lineage: Bacteria > Planctomycetota > UBA1135 > UBA1135 > JAJDEX01. The sequence continues at coordinate 3,153 of JAJDEX010000526.1, forward strand.
CCCCGGACCCCCCAGGACTCGCCCGTTCGACTTCCGCCTGGAAGCCACGACGTTCGAGATCCCCGCGCAAGCTCCCTCGCGTATTCTCCCCCCATGAAAATCTCCCTCCTCGCTTTGGCGCTGTGCTCCGTCGCCGCCAGCTGCACCGGTCCCGGTCAGCACGTGAACGATCACTGGAACGAGATCTCCGTCCCCGCCCGCGTCGGCCGCACCCTCATGGGCTACGACGCCACGCGTGATGGCTCCTACGGCGACTACCAGTGGGAGAAGAAGGAAGACCTGCGCTACACGGTCTACCGTCACTTCCTGAACCACAACCCGGACAACCCCTTCCAGTCCGGCAAGGGCGGTCGCCAGTCGCGCCCCGACCCGTGGAGCATCGCGCCCAACCCCCTCCAGTACATCCACCTCGAGGGCCTCATCGTCGGCTTGATCCCGTACGCCGCCGGCGGTGGCTTCATCATCCTTCCGGTCGACTCGGTCCTCACCACCTTCGACGAGCCGGACGGCATCAGCCAGTTCTTCCGTGGCTTCGTCGAGTGGGGCAACAACGGCGTGGTCACGGCCAACGCTGCCGAAGAAGGCGACACGACGTACGTCACGGCCGTCGGCAGCTGAATCGAGTCACGCTCGAGCTTCGGCTCATCGCATCGAACGGGGCGCTTCCTGCCAGGGAGGCGCCCCGTTCCGTTGATCCAGAAGATCCGCCCGAACCCGATCAGATGCAGGATTCGGTCGACTCGCCGCGCAGAACGGACAGCGCGCGGTCGAGGCGATCGGGCGCGTCGGCCTCGATCCAGCGGACCCTGAACTTGCGGTACCACGTGCGCTGCCGGCGAGCGAACTGACGCGTCCGCAACGCGATCGCCGCCACAGTCTCGGCGCGGGACGCGTCGCCATCGGCCCAGGCCAAGATGTGGTCGTAGCCGAGCGCCTGTGCCGCGCTGCGCGACAGGCCACGTTCGCGGGCGGAGAGCGCTTCTTCGCGCCACCCCGCATCGAGCATCACCTGCGTGCGCTCCGCGATGCGGCGGTCCAGGACCGGGGTCTCCAGATGCAGCCCGACGATGCGCGCCGCGTTCACGCGTTCGGACGGACCGTCGTTCCATTCGCGTTGCCAGTCGGTGAGCGTGCGACCCGTCTGCCCGTGGACCTCGAGCCCGCGTACGACGCGACGCACGTCGTTGGCATGGATCCGCGCGGCGGCGGTCGGGTCGATCGTGGCGAGCTCGGCGTGCAGGACCTCGGCCCCCTCGCTCTCGGCGCGCTGCTCCAACGCGGCCCGCAACGCGAGGTCGGGGTCGGGAGCCTCGAACAGTCCGCGCAGGAGAGCGGCGAGGTAGAAGCCGGTCCCCCCCACGAAGATGGGCAGGCGCCCGCGGCTGCGCACGTCGCTCACGCGAGCCCGCGCGTCGTCCAGCCAACGGCGCGCGTCGTAGATCTCGTGCGGCTCGACCTGGTCGATCAGGTGATGCGGAACCCGCGCCTGCTCCTCGGCGCTGGGCTTGGCCGTGCCGATGTCGAGCCCGCGATAGACCAGCATCGAGTCCATCGACAGGATCTCGCCGTCCAAGCGCTCGGCGACGTCGAGGGCCAGGGCCGTCTTCCCGGTCGCCGTGGGACCCACGATGCAGCACAGGGGTGCGGCGTCCAAGGGCTCGGCGGCCTGGGGCTCGGGCGGGGCGTTCTCACACGGATCGGACATGCCAGGAGGGTAGCGCCGGAGAGATCCAGGTGCAGGGACCGTAGGATGATCCTGCCATGCTTCCGATCACGCTTCTCGCCCCCTGTTCCGTCCTGCTCGCCGCGGCACTCCTCAGCGCCCCGGCGGCCCAGGACGACACCCCCGCCAAGCCTGCGCCGCCCAGCCTGAAGGCCGCCGACGAACCGACCGTGTTCCTCGCCTCGGACGGCCGGCCTGCCGAGTCGGGTCGCATCCCGGAGGACACCCCGGCCGATGCGCTGGAACGCTGGGAGACTCTGAAGAACGGTCGACGGGTGAACGGCCAGTCCCCGGCGCCGATCCGCTCCCTCGTGTTGAGCTTCGACGCGGAGCTGCGTGAGAGGGCCGACAAGATCCGCAAGGACACGGAGCTCGTCATCGAGTACCTCGAGGAGGGACGCGGCTTGCTGAAGACGACCTTCGTCGGCTCGAAACGGATCTCCGCGCGGGGTCCCGACGGGGACTGGATGATCGTGGACGGGGAGCTGGTGGACCTGGGTGGACGCGGAGACGAGACCAGCCGCATCGACCACGAACGCTGGCTCGCCATGACGCGCAACTTCTGCACGATCAGCGATGCCGCCAACGCCCGCATCGTGCGCATCGCCGCGCTGGACGTGACACCGTTCCACGAGGGTGCCCCCCTGGAGCGCGTGAAGCTGGGGACCCAGGTGCTCATCGACCTCCCCACGCCGGAGCTCGGCAGCCTCGCACGCAAGCTGACCTGGCTCGAGGTCGACAGCCCGGACTTCGTGATCCAGGACGTCGTCGAGACCGACCTGGGCAAGCCGCGCGGCGTCGTGCGCGCACGTCTTGGCCTGGACCCGAAGACGAATCGCATCGTCTTCGCGCAGATCGTCCCGCTGGGCAAGGGCAAGCCGGTGGAGACGCGTTCGGCGCTCTCCTACGTCCCGCAGTGGACGAAGGCCGTCGACCAGATCTGGATCCCGGAGAACCTGATGGTCTACCGAATGCTGCCCCAGGAGGGCCGCATCCTGTACGACATCGCACCGACCGTCGATCTGTTCGTGCGCAAGTCCGAGTCGCGCATCAATCCGCGCTTGGAGCCGTCCAAATTCCTGCCGCCGAAGTGAGGCTCAGCGTCGGTGGAAGGCCCGTTCGAGGTCTTCCAGGCTGAAGCGCACGCGCGTCGGTCGCGCATGCGGGCACGTCTGGTCCATGCCCATGTCCTTGGCGCGTTGGAGCAGTTGCTGGATCTGGTCCTCGTCCAAGCTGTCGCCGGCCATGATCGAGGAGCGGCAGGCGGCGGAGTGCAGGACCTCTTCGATCACGTCCTGGACCTCGGGCGTCTTGCCCGTGCGTCCCAGGATCTCGACCAGGTCGCGCACCAGCCCGTCCGGATCCGGATGGCGCAAGCGTGCGGGCAGCCCCTGAACCGCGATCGTCGTCTCGCCGAAGAGCTGCAGTTCGATGCCGATCGCGGCCAGCGCGTCGAAGTGTCCCTTGAGCAGCTCCAGGTCGGCGCGCGCGATCTCGACCAGTTCGGGGACCAGCAAGCGCTGGACCTCGACCTTGGAATCACGCACGTCGCGCAACAGGCATTCGTACGTCAAGCGTTCGTGCAACGCGTGCTGATCGATGATCTCGAAGCCGTCCGGCAACGCGCGCACGAGGTACGTGCGCGCCACCTGCAGGAACGGTCCGCGCAGGTCGTCGCCCGTCCTCCACGACGCCTTGGTGGCGGCGGCGTCCTCGGTCTGTCCCAGCGCGAAGCCGTCGTCGGAGACCGCGCCGGACTCGCCGGCCATGGGGATCTCGTACGGCGTGCCCGGCACGTTGCGCACGATGACGGGGTCCCCGGGAGTTCGCGGTCCGGGGCTGAAGATGGGTCCGGTACCGAAGGTCTGCGAGCCCGGGTTGGGCAGGAAGGCTTGATTCGGATCCTCGCGATTCAGCCGTCGCGCGCGCGACTGCATCATCGTCTCACCCGGCGTCGCCATGTCGGTCGTCGCCACGGCGTCGCGCAACGCCTGGACCAGGACGCCGAACAGGCGCCGGTGTTCGCGGAAGCGCACCTCGCTCTTGGCCGGGTGCACGTTGACGTCGACGCGTTCGGGATCCAGCGAGAGGCGCAGGAACGCGACGGGTTGGCGACCTTCTTCGAGGAAGCCGCGATAGCCCTCGCGCAGGATACGGGTCAGCACCTTGTCCTTGAGCGCGCGTCCGTTCAGGAACCAGAGCTGGCGCGTCGTGTCGCGGCGCGAGAAACGCGGCGGGGCGACGAAGCCCTCGAGGTGCATTCCGTCGGACGTGTACGAAACGGGCGCCAGCGCCTCGGTCAGGTCGGCGCCGAACGTGCGACGGATGCGACCCAGGAAGTCCATGTCGCGTTCGACGTCGTACACGCGATTGCCGCCGTGGAAGACCTCGAAGGCGATGCCGTCGTGGGCCAGGGCGGCGCGCTGGATCGCGTCCAGGCAACGCCCGAGTTCGGTGGACGGGCGCTTCAAGAAACGTCGGCGTGCGGGGGTGTTGTAGAAGAGGTCGCGCACCTCGACCGTCGTTCCGGTCGGAGCGCCGGCTTCGCGGATCTCGCCCACGCGACCGCCTTCGCAGGTCACCTTGTGGCCGGTGGTCTCGTCCCCCGCAGACTCTGGAGCCGGTCGCGACAGGATCGAGCAGCGCGCGACCGACCCCATCGACGCCAGCGCTTCGCCGCGAAATCCCAAACTGCCGATGTGCAGCAGGTCCTCGGGGTCGCGCAACTTGCTGGTCGCGTGCGCCTCGAACGCGAGCGCGAGGTCCGCTGCGCCCATGCCGCAACCGTTGTCGGTGATGCGCACGAGTTGCGCGCCACCCTCCTCGAGGTCGATGCGAATGTGGGTCGAGCCCGCGTCGATCGAGTTCTCGACCAGCTCTTTCACCAGGGAGGCGGGGCGCTCGATCACCTCGCCAGCGGCGATCTGATTGCGCACGACTTCGGGAAGAAGCGCGATGCGCGCGGGCGGATCTACAATGGGCATGGGGCGATTCTAGCCCCTCGTCCCGAGCGGTTCAGCCGCGTTCCCGGAACCTGTCCCGAGCGTCGAGTTCCCGGGCTCAGCCCAGCAGATCAGAGACTCGCGCGGACGATCCGAGGTCCGGCCTGGGACCCTAGCGCGCTCTGGAGCGTGTGCCAGGTCCGGGGACCGTCCCGAAGCGCACGGCCAGCGAGCAGAAGTCGTTGGCATCGACGGTGGCTCCGGACCGGGAGCGCCGCTCCAGGTCACCGGCTGCCCGGGCGAGGCGCGACCAGCTCTGCAGGGTGCGACGTCCCAAACGCGCCGCGAAGGCCTTCTGGGCCATCGTCCCGCCACGTCCTCCCGCATCGGTCCAGGCGTCCGCAAGGGAGCCTCCCATCGCGAGAGTGCGAGCGCCTGCCAGCGACTCGCGGGCCTTCTGGGACAGGGCGGAGCCGAGCATGGCCACGACCGCAGAGCGGTCCATCGTCCGCGTTCCAGAGCCGCCGGAGAAGCCGCTCTGGAAGAGGGCCTCCACGCCGGCGATCGCCCGCGCGGTCTCCCCTTCGCAAAGACGGTCGGCCACGACGTACGGCGAACCGCCCGAGTCCCAACCCACGAGCGAGCGCACGCCCTCGGTGCCGCGACCTCGAAGCTGCTCGAGTTGATTCTCGAGCGCCGCCAGGTCGTTGCCGAGCGCCGCGGCGACGTACACCGCTTCGTCCGGCTGCAACGGGATCTTCAGAGCTCGCGCGCGAGACACGAGCCACTGCACGAGTTCGCTCTTGCGCGGATCGTCGTCCCAGGGCGGCGGCGTGTCCCACAACTTGCGGCACGAGATGACCGGACCGCCGATCGCAAGGACGGCTTTGACCATCGCGTGATCCGCACGCAGCTTGTCGGCGGCGAGCACGAGGGCGCCGGGGCCCGCGCCTGCGATGTAGGCCTTCGCGGTCTCGAGCAAGGCGGCCGAGAACTTGCGCGCGCCCTTCTGGAGCAGCGCGTCCGCTCCACGCACGACGACCAGGCGACCCGCAGCGAACAGCGCGCCGCCCGACAGGTCGTCCATCAACATCGCCAACTTGAAGTCGGGATCGGCGGCGTCGTGGCGCGTGACCTCGAGTCCCGCGTCGGCACCCGCCTTCACCAGGCGGTCGATCGCACGCTCGCGGAAGTACCGTTCCTCACCGCGCAGGATCACGCCCCGAGGCAGGCCTTCCTTCAACGCGGAACCCAACGCGAGCAAACCCTGCTCGGGATGCGGGTCCTTCGCCTTCTTGGACGGCGCCTTCTTGCGTGCTGCTTTCTTGGCCATCAGGAGATCTCGCTTGGAGCATACACCCAAAGATCCAGGGCCAGCCCGAGGAACAGCGCCACCCCCACCCAACCGTTCAGGGTGAAGAACGCCATGTCGACCTTGGACAGATCGTCGGCGCGCACGAGGCTCTGCTCCCAGGCCAGCAGCAGCGCGCTGAGGCCGATGGCGCCCAGGTAGATGGCTCCGCGGTCCGCCGTCAGCGCGCACATCACGAGGCACACGACGGCGCCCAGGTGAAAGGCACGTGACAACCACAGCGCGCGCGCGATGCCGAAGCGGGCCGGAACGGAATGCAGCCCGGCCTCGGCGTCGTGCTCGGCGTCCTGGCAGGCGTAGATCAGGTCGAAGCCCGCGACCCACAGGAGGACGGCGGCAGCCAACCAGACGACGATGGACCAGTTGCCCTGGAAGTCTCCTTGCACCGCCAGCCAGGCGCCGAGCGGTGCGATGCCGAGCGCCAGCCCGAGCACGGCGTGCGCGAGCCAGCTGAAGCGCTTGAACGCGCTGTACGAGAGCAGCACGCCCAACACGAGCGGCGACAGCTTCCCGCACAGGGGATTCAGCGCGAACGACGCAGCGATGAACGCGCCGGAGCTGATCAACACGAGACCGAAGACGGCTCCGGAGCGCAGCTTGCCCGACGGGATCTCACGGCTCGCCGTGCGTGGATTCGAAGCGTCGAGGTCCTGGTCGAGCCAGCGGTTGAACGCCATGGCGGCCGTGCGTGCGGCGACCGCGCAGACCACGACCCAGGCGAGCACGTGCCACGCGGGCACTCCGCCGGAAGCGAGCCATGCGCCCTGCAACGCGAACGGCAACGCGAAGATGGAGTGGCTGAACTTGACCAGGGACAGCCAGTCGCGGACGCGGCTCATGCGTCCGTGTCCTCGGCGCGCAGCCCTTCGTTCGGCAACGCATCGTCGCCCCAACGGCGGATGATCGCGTGCTCGACGCCCAACCGATCGAGAGCCTTGGCGACCACGTGATCGACCAGGTCCTCGAGCGTCTTGGCGCCGTGGTAGAAGCCCGGCATGCACGGCAGGATCGTCGCGCCGAGCTTGGACAGGGCCAGCATGTTCTCGAGGTGCACGGTCGACAGCGGCGTCTCGCGCGGCATCAACAGCAGCGTGCGACCTTCCTTCAACGCCACGTCCGCGGCACGCTCGACCAGGTTCGAACTGAACCCGACCCGTACGCGCGCGAGAGTGCCCATGCTGCACGGACACAGGATCGTCGCGCCGGTACCGGACGTGCCCGAGGACGGGGGCGCTTCGACCGCCGCGCTCGCGAAGGCTCGCACCTGGCTGGCGATGTCGGCGCCGAGCCAGCCGTCGAGCGCGGCGGCCAAGGACTCCCCCGCCACGCCGGCCTCGACGCCGAGTTCGTGGCGCAGCACCTTGCAGCCCGCGGGCGAAGCGGCGAGATCGACCTGGTGGCCGGACTGAACCAGCGCGCGGATCAGACGCTCGGCGTAAGCGTGGCCGCTGGCGCCGGTCAGTCCGATGAAGAAGCGTGTCATGAGAACACCTGCGGTCCGGCGCCGAGCAACAACGCGAGGTTGAACAACCCGTGGGCCCAGGCGGCGACGCCGAGGCCCCTCCAGCGGAAGAGCAGTCCCAAGAGAATGCCCGCCAGGACGCGGTACGGGAAGGCGGCGGCGTCGAAGGGTTCCCCGTAGGCGCCGAAGGGCTCGACGAAGGAGGCCACGTGGGCTGCGGCGAACAGCCCGGCCTGGCCGATCAGGGCGACGACCTCGGAGATCGTGCGGTCGAGCCTGGTGGGCGTCCCCAGGAAGCGCACGAGGTGCAGGGTCAGCACGTACACGGCGCCGTAGACGAGGGCGCGGAAGACGAGTTCCTCCCACGCTCCCGCGCCGAGGACGAGGAGTCCCATGCTGCCCGGAGGCACCGTCGAAGGCGCTGGCGGAAGCGCGTCGGCCCCCACCCCGGACAGGTGCAGGAGCGCGACGAGGATCGGTCCCAACAGCGCGGCGGCCAGGGCGCCCTCGCCGACGACCCGCAGGAGCTTGGGCAGCGCGCCTCGATGGCGACGCGCGAACGTCACGGCCGCCGCGATCGTCAGGGCCCCCATCAGGAGCCGACGGATCAGGGTGACGTGTTCGCCGAACGGTTCGAGGGCACGCAGCGCCAGGATCTCCGCCGTGCCGCGCCAGCCTTCACCGGCGTGGGTCAACGCGACCTCGTAGGCGATCCACAACGGCAGGCAGGCCAGGAAGCCCAGCGTGACGCTGCGCATGACCTTGGAGGGAACGGCGAAACCGGCGTCGCCCGCGGGGCCTTCCGCGTCCGCCTCCCAATCGTCCTCGTCCCACTCCTCCTCGTCCCACTCCTCCTGCTCCCACTCCTCGTCGTTGTCCCAACCGTCGTCTTGGGGAGTCACGGCGCAGGCTCCGCGGGGACCGTGCCCCAATGGAAGCAGGCGATGCCGAACGTGAGAGGTTGATGGCCGCAGTCGACCAGACCCTCGGCGCGGAACTCGTCCTCGAACGCGTCGGGCCCCGGCCATGCCAGCACGGTGCGCGGCAGGTACGTGTAGGCCTCCTTGTCCTTGGACAGGAGCCGGCCGATCAGCGGCAGGATGCGCGTGAAGTAGAGCCGGTAGAGTCCGCCGAAGAACCAGGACGGCGGCTGGGAGAATTCGAGGACGAACACGATGCCACCGGGTCGCACGATGCGCGCCATCTCACGCAGGCCCGCATGGCGGTCCGCCACGTTGCGGATCCCGAACGACACCGTCGCCACGTCGACACTGTCGTCGGGCAGGGGCAACTGCATCGCGTCGCCTTGCAGGAAGGCGAGCGGAGCGAAGCCTGGCTTCACCTTGCGGGGCGCGCGGGCGACCATCTCGTGGGTGAAGTCGACGGCGATCGTGCGCACGTCGTCACGGGCGAAGGCGATCGCCAGGTCGCCGGTTCCAGTGCAGACGTCGGCCAGAACGCCCTCGGGTCCCACGTGCGCCTTCAGTCGGCGTACCGCCGCGCGACGCCAGCGCTGATCGATCCCCATCGAAAGGACTCGATTCAAGAGGTCGTAGGACCCCGCGATGCGCGCAAACATCGATCGCACGGCACGGGGCTCGGGCATGGGCGCGGAGGATACCGATCCGGCGTCCCGGGCGCGCGTCCGTCCTCGCAGAAAACAGGCCGCCGCGCGATCCGCCACCTGATGAACGCAGCGAGGCCGCGCTCGTGCGCGGCCTCGCTGGATGGCTGACCCTCGAATCCCCTGGCTACAGGGGCCGAGGTGGCGGAGTCCCTACTGACGCCAGTAGTCGATGACGAACGAGACGTTCGGCGTGGGGATCGACTGGGTGCCGTTCTGGAAGGGGTTGGTGTCCTTGAGCGGGATACCGGCCGCACCGATCTCGAGCACGTCGATCACGCCCGAGCCGCCGGTGGCGTTCGGGATAGCGACGAACATGAACTGGGACTCGCTGACGTTCACCGGCACGTTGGGCGCCGGGATCCGCACGAGGCCCTTACCGTTCTGGGGCGAACCCGCACCAGCACTGAACTGGCTGACGATGTTCGGCAGACCGCCGTAGTTGCGCAGGTTGTCGAAGGCGATGTCCTCGGGAACACCCGAGAGCTTCTCTTCACCGATCGAGACCTGCACTTCGAGCGCCATGGCCCGGAACTGCGGGTTCTGACCGAGGCCAGCGGCGAGGAGCTGAGCGTTCGCCGTCGCACTCGCGATGAACAGTCGGGACACGGCGCCGACGTTGGCGGGACCGGCCTGGCCGTTCACGATCGGACCCTCATGGACGATCCATGCCGAGGCCGACAGGTTGATCGGGTCGGGCTGGATGACCTTGGGGTTGGTGAACGTGACCGGCGCGATGCCGATGACGTCGTCGAAGCCCCAGCCGTTGATCCCGTTGGGACCGGACTCGAACATCGCGACCGTTCCATTGCGGTTCAGGATGTAGGCGAAGTACACACCACGGTTGAACGCGAAGTTCAGCTGACGCGGGAAGATGCAGACCTCGAACGGCTCGTTCAACTGCGCGCTGACCTCGCGGCGCACCTCGAGCGAGAACGCCGAGATGATCGACAACGAATCGTCGGTCTCGTTGGTGACGAGGATGTCCTCGTTGCCCGGCTGCCACGCGATGCCGCGGGGCCCACGACCGACGACCGTGCTCTTGACGATCTGGTGGAACGTCGAGGAGTTCGGGTTGATGTCGATGAAGGAGACCGTGTCGGCCGACTGGTTCGTGATCGCGAGGAAGTCCAGGTTGGATCCGATCGCGAGCGAAACGGGGTCCGGAACCGGGATGCGGTCGACGATCGTCATGCGGTTCGAGTTGAAGACCGCGATCTCACGACGGACGGTGTCCAGCACGTACAGGTAGTGACCGACCTGCTGACGAATCTGGTACGTCATGCAAGCGGTGAGTTGCTGCTGGCCCTGGGTCGGACCCGTGAAGTAGCCGTTCTGCTCCTGGGTCAGAAGACCCGAGGGCGGGACGGGCGGGTTCGCCAACGGGGTGCCGAAGGGGTCGCCGGGAACGAGCAGGTTGTTCAGCGGCAGCGTGCCCTGCAGCGTGTGATCGACCGAGGTCGGCTCCGTCGTGCCCAGGTACGGCGCGACGCAGAGCGGCGGGAAGACCAGGGGCGGAGGGTTCGGGTGCGGACCCCAGGAGATGAAGTTGGGCGCGCCTGCGTTGACACCCCCGAACTGGTTCTGCTGGGGCGGGCCGATCGTGTTGGGTCCCGTGGTGACCGGAACGATGACCTTGAGACCGTCGAGCGTACAGATGTCACCACCCTGGGCCTGACAGCCGAACGGGAACTGCGCGTTGTTGAAGGTGCCGTCCAGCGCCCAACCGACCATCATGTCGTTGATGCTGGCGACGAGGGGCGCGCGCACGACGAGGTCGTTGAGCGAGCTGTCCTTGGTCAACGTGAACACACCGGCCGAACCACCATCGATGGTGCACGTTCCGACCGAGAGCGGCGGACGCAGACCCGTCTGGAAGACGACGTTCGGGTTGTTCGGATAGTTCGAGTTACCGAAGAGCGGGGAGCTCTGCACGAACGTCGGGTCACCGGTCGACTGGCCGAAGCCGTTCAGGTCGATGACCGAGATGCCGGGCTGGGCTCCGGCGCGCGCGACCAGGATCGCGTCCGGCATGACCGGCGTGTTGACGAGGCCCGGCCCCTCACCGGTGGTGAAGGTGCTGAGCGCGGCCAACAGGTTCTTGTTGCCGATGGTCGCGCCGGGGTTGGTCGGGTCCGGGTTGCGCGCCAGGTCGAACAGCTGGCCCGAGTTCACGGTCACGTCGATGACGGAGAACGTGTTGCACTCGTTGAACAGCGGTCCGGTGCCCGGGAAGTTGAACGCCGGAATGATCTCGTACACCGACAGATCGAAGATGCTGACGGGGCGGACCAGGAACGGCATGTCCGTCCGCGTGGCGGAGGGGCCGAACTGGACCTTGATCAAGGAACTCAGGCCCGGGGCGCCGCGTCCGTCGAGGACACCGACCGAGAGCGGCTGGACCGGCTCGGTGAACTCGACCTTCAAGTTCGTCAGCGGATCGACGTTGATCTCGCCGTTGCCGGGCGTGATCTTCGGTGAGCTGAGGGGCGGCGGCGTGGTGATGACTTCCGGGTTCAGGAAGTCGTCCCCGACGGTGCTGCACGCCAGGACGCGCTCGGTGAGGAACGCGTTCGAGGTCGACTTCAACGAGGTGCTGACCTCGAGCCGGATCTGCTTGCCCACCGGGAAGGTCTCAGGCGTCGACAGGTTGCCGTCCGCATCCGGGACGAACACGAACGTGTTGGCCCCCATCAGCAGGTTGGACCCGCTGAAGTTCGACAACGTTCCCGGGAAACCGTTCCCCAGGGGATCGAGAGCCACGGGGCGCCCCGTGGTCGGGTCCGCGGTGATCCACTGCTGCAAGGTGAGCAGCGGCGGCGAAGTGTTCGTCGTCGGGCCGGCGTA
>JAJDEX010000527.1 GCA_029259575.1 Planctomycetota bacterium
CGTTCGAGGAAGCCCAAGCCACTCTCGCCGCCTTCCTGGCGGATCCCGTTCACCTCCAGTCGGTCGAGCAGTTCGCCGACCTGGCGCACGCCACGTTGACGGGTGGTGGCCGACTCATGTCCTGCGGCAACGGCGGCAGCATGTGCGACGCGATGCACTTCGCCGAGGAGTGGACCGGTCGATTCCGCGGCAACCGTGCGGCGCTGTCCGCGATCTCGTTCTCGGACCCGAGTCATTTGACGTGCATCGCAAACGACTTCGGTTACGACGAGATCTTCGCGCGCCAGGTCGAGGCGCAAGGACGCGAGGGTGACTTGCTGGTCGCCATCTCGACGTCCGGCAATTCACCGAACATGATTCGCGCCTGTGAAGCCGCACGCGAACGCGGCATTCAGGTCGTCGGCGTGCTGGGCAAGGGCGGCGGGAAGATGCTCGACCTGTGCGACGTGGCGATCGTGGTGCCGCACGCGACGACCTCGGATCGGATCCAGGAGATCCACATCAAGGTCCTGCACATCGCGATCGAAGCGGTCGAACGACGGCTGTTCCCCGAGAACTACGCCTAGGTCGGCGCTGGGATCAGAGTCCGACGACGAGCAGAACGATGCCCGTCGACAAGCACGACGCGACCGTCAACAGTCGGATCCCCGACGACATCCGTCCCCAGAACGCGATCGACGAGACCCAGACGAAGGCCGCGCCGATGCGCGTGTGCAACGTGCGCATGTCCGCGTCCTCGCCGGTCAACAGGAACGACGCGAGGACGAGATAGAAGGTGACGAGCGCACAGATGCGCGCCACGTACAGACCGGAACGGTGATAGGGATGCAGGGTCATGGAGAGAGGACGCCGAATCGACTCGAGGGGGCAGGTCCCTCGGGGGTGGGGATCTTGCCATGAAGGAGGGGCCGCGGGGAGGTCCGTTGCAGCGCTTCCCCGATCGAGAGTCCGATAGTGGGTCATCCGGAGTAGGACCCCGAAAAGGGCGAGAGCGCGAGGGGCCACGCCAGCCCCTCACGCTCTCCAGATTCGCCAGCCAAGACGGATCAGATCGAGTCGAGCCCCCAGACGAAGGGGCCGAAGGGCAACGCGTCGATGCGCGCGCCGATCGAAGCCTCGACGACTTCGACGACTTCGGGGTTCGCCTTCGGAGGCATCAACGTGAGCAGCAGTTCTCGGTCGCCGAGCACGATGTGGCCGGTCGGACCCTCGACGACGGTGGTCTCGTCGACGACGCGACAGCTCGTGCCCTGGGGCAACACCGACGCAAGCATCTGGCACGCGGCTTTGCGGTTCACGATCTTCGCCATGCCCAGAACGCCGACCGTGCCCGGCGTCTTGATCAGGTCGAGCATGTGGACCAAGGCCTGACGCGTCGGCGGGACCATCAGGAACAGCGGGCCGGCCTCGGGACCGCGCGCGTCCAAGAAGTGGCGGACGCAGGCGAGCAGCGCTTCGTTCGTGCCGCCCCATTCGTGCACGACCTGCTCCAGATCGTCGCCGCGACCCAAACAGGCGTAGGCGGTGATGACACCATCTCGCTCTTCGACGACCACCTGCATCTTGGGCGTACCCAACAGAGCTACGGTCTCCTCGAGGCTGCGCTCGAGACGTTCGGGGTGTGCCAGGTACAACTCGTGGATCGCGGTCGAGTCCTGCGCAGTGGCCGCGCGCACGTGGGTCGGGTCGGGCATGAAGAACGCCGACTCCGGATACAGCACGTAATCGAGCTCGCAACCGGCCGGGATCCAACCGAGGTGCTGATAGAAAGCGGCATCGTCGGCCCAGAGCATCGCGATGGCGCATCCCTCTTCGCCGAGCGTTTGCTCTGCGGCTTCCAGGACTTCGCGTGCGTAGCCCTTGCCACGTGCGCTCGGTGCGGTCACGACCGAACCGATCAGACCCAGCCCGAACGTGCCCGCGGACGTCACGGCACGACGCTCCAGGATGGCGCAGGTCGAGAGCGGCTTGCCGGCGTCGTCGTCGTGACGCACGAAGCGTCCTCGAGCGGAGGCGCCGAAGATCAAAGGGCAGTCCGCGATGGGACGACCGTCGCGCATCACGTTGCTGACGAGTCTCAGGATAGCGGGCGTGGTGGAGGAGACAGTGGCGGCGTTGGACATATCAGGCAGCCTCGGAGGTGGAGTCCGGGTTCTGGTTCGCCGCGCGATAGGCTTCGAGCAGCTGGTCGTGGAGGGAGAGGGCGTCCTCGATGGACGCGCGAGAGCGGTCGACCGCACCGGCCAGACCGCCGGGGCCTTCGAGGTTCTCGGAGGCACTGCGCAAATCGCGCGTGTGTCCCTCGAGCTTCTCGAGCAAGGCGTGGAACGCCGGACCTCCCGAGGAGGAGGCCTTCGACGAAGCGTTTGCGCCGGGGGTCGGGACGCCGGACGAGCCGGCGGTCGAGTTCAGGTGAAGATTGGGATCCATGGTTCGATTCCGAGCTCGGGCGCTAGCCGAGGTAGTTCAGGAGGGTGTGTTGGAGGAGTCGCGCACCGGTCGCCTGGGCGACCTGGAGCGTCTGTTCGGCGCGCGTCATGTCGAGCACGACTTCGCTGAGGTCGGCGTCCTCGATGCCCGAGCGCAGCGACTCGAGTTGCAGCGACAGTTCTCCGAGTTGGTTCTCGGACTGGTTCAAACGGGCGTGGCGCGCGCCGAGTTGGCCGAGCCCCTGCAGGAGGTGATCGTGACCGTCCGCGAGCTCACCCAGGTGCAGGTTGACCTGACTGTTCACCTGATCGATGCTCAGGCCTTGCTCGTTGCGGAAGTCGTTCGCGAGGGCCAGCAGGGTGTCGATCGTGTTGTTGGCACCCTGGAAGACGACGGACTCCTTGCCGGCGCGGGTGACCGCGGTCGTATCGACGTGGATCACGGCCCCAGAGTCCTCGTCCGTCAGCTGCAAGTTCGTCTCGGCGCCGGTGAAGCTCGTCCACACGGTCCCGTCGAGCGAGATCGAACCGGAGCCCGTCACGGTCGTGGTGAAGTCGCTGCCGGACCACGCCGACATGTCGACGACCAGAACGGAACCGTCCTCGTCCACCAGCTCCATCTCGGTCGGCAGCGGAGAGGGGATCTCCACGGCTGCGCCCGTTCCCAGCTGGATCGTGCCCGCCGTTGCGTCGATCGTCAGCTCGTGCGGACCCAGGATCGAATCCCGCGAACTTCCCGCGAGAGTCACGCCCTGACCCATCGCCCCGTTCACCGAATCGGTGCGCAGTTGGAGAGTCTCGTAGCCTTGGCCCCAGTCGGACTGCGTTCCACTCTGAATGCCCGTGATGTTGGAGTAGGCCGTGTCGCGATAGCTGGTGCGTCCGAAGACCTCGTTGCCGGGCACGCCCAGCTCGACGCGGGACTCGCGGCCGACCAGGGCTTGCAGACTTCCGGAGTCCCCTTGGTACTGGACATGACGCTCGCTGCCTTGTCCGACGAACTCGAACGGCTTGGTATCGGTCGCCGTACCCGAGAACAGGAAACGGTCCCCGTGTTGCGTGTTGGCGGTGCTCGCCAGACTCTCGGCGATCGCTTCGATCTGATCGGCGATCGTGTTGCGGTCGGACTGGTTCAACGTGCCGTTGAGTCCCTGCAGCGTGAGCGCGCGCGCCTCGGACAGCAGGTTCGAAGCCTCCTCGAGGCGCGAGGCGCCTGCCTCCAACAACGGTCGACCGTCGTTGACCGCCTGGGTCCAGCCTTCGACCTGACTCTGCTGGCGACGCAAGGACAACGCGATCGATGCACCGGCAGGGTCGTCGCTGGCGCGCAGGATGCGCCGACCGCTCGAGACCTGTTCCTGGGCGCGGATCAACCGTGAGAGGTTCATCGCCAGGCCTTGCTTCACGCTGGTGAAGGTGCCGGATTGTGTGGGGCGTACGGACATGGGATCAGATCAGTTGCAGGGTCGTGTCGGTGATTTGTTGCACGACTTGGATGAACCGCGCGGACGCGGTGTAAGCCTGTTCGAAGCGGATCATGTCGACGAGTTCTTCATCGACACTGACGCCGCTGACCTCGTCGCGGCGTTGCTGCAGGGAGTCGACCAAGTAGCGTTCGGTGTCGGCAGCGCGCTGTTTCGTCTCGATGTCGAAGCCCACGTCCCCCACCACGTCGCCGAAGTACTGGCTGAAACCGGAGTTCAGTCCTTCCACATGGCCGGACTGCAGCTTGAGGATCTGAAGCAAGGCGCCGTTGTCACCAGCTCCGCCGGTCTTGGAGGCGGACATCAACGAAGGGTCGTCCACGATGCGCTGGCTGACGCCGATCGACTTCGCGTCGGAACCCGAGAAGAACGCATTCATGCCGAACGCGGCCAGCATGTCGCTGGTGTCCGAATCGGCCAACGCGTGCACGACCAGGAAGTCCTGATCGGTGGCCGAAAGCTCGCCGACGGTGAAGCTGGCTTGCAGACCGTCGCCGAGATCGAGAGGCGTTCCAGGGACGTAGTCGGAACCGACGTCCAGGACCGCCACGACTTCGTTCATCTGGTTGCGCACCTCGATCTGCAGGCCCTGTGTGGAGCCGATCTGGCCATCCCCCAACGGGCGCATGGTGAGTTCCTGGTTCGCGGCGCCGGAGTAGGCGCCCGAGATCGAAACTGAGGTCGAAATGGTGCTTCCGCTGTACGTTCCAGTCGGGATGCCCATGGCGGCGAGCGCCGAGCCTCCCGTGACGTCGAACCCTTGCGTCGGTCCGCCCGAGCTGCTCTGCAACACGAGGTGGCCGTCGACCGCCGCGGCGCGCATGCCGTTGGTGGCCAGCATCGGATTCTGGCTGAGCACACCGGCGACCTCGGAGGCCGTCGCTTGGGAGATGTTGTCGAAGTCGGAAGCGTCGAGCGTGATCGTGAAAGGCCCGGCGATGCCGTCGAAGTCGAAGGTCATGCCATCGGCCAGCACGAACGGCTCCTCTCCAAGACTGGAGACCGAGGCCCGCATGCCGCCGAAACTGCCGATCTCGTCAGGCATGCCGTCCAAACGGTTGCTGAAGTCGAACAGGTTCCCGTTCTGGCCGGTCATCTGCAGGCGACCGGATCCGTCGATGGTCGCAGCGACGTTGTCGATCGCGTTGATGCGATCGAGCAGATCTTGCACCGACATCGAATCCTCGATCTCGATCTGGTGGGTGCGCACCTCGCCCGTGCTGGCGTTCGTGACGTTGATCGCCAGGGTTCCGTCCTGAATGTCGAAGGGAAGTCCCGAGTCGCCGATGCGCTGGTCGAGATACTGGCCGTCGCCGTCGATGTCCTCGAGCGAGTTGGTGGAGGTCAGGGTCTGGAACCCGCCGGCGCTCGGGATGCCGGTGCTGTGTGCGCGGTTGACCTCGAAGATCAGGTTGCGCGCCAACGTGTCCATGCGCGCTTCAAGCTCCGGAACCGTGTTCTGCATGAAGTCGACCAAACCACCGATCTGTCCGCCGCGGACTTCGACCGGCCGCGTCGTGTCCCCCACGTACATCTCGAGTTCGCCGTCGTCGTTCAGTTCAGCACGCAGTTCCTGCACCAAATTCTCGCCGGCCAAGAGATGGCCGCCGATGCTCAGTGTGACCGAACCCGTCGCGCTCTCCTGATAACGCACGTCGACCAGGTTGGCCAACGACTGCAGAGCAACGTCGCGCTGGTCGCGCAAGTCGTTCGCCGAGCCGCCGCCGGCTTCGCTCGAGGCGATCTCCTTGTTCATGTCGCGAACCTGTACCGCGAGCGAGTTCACTTGCTTCGACAGCGCCCGTACCTGCTCCAAGGTGTCGCCCTTCAGCCCTTCGCTGGAGTCCGCGATCTGATGGAACTGGTTCGTCAACGATTCGGCCGACTGCACAACGCCGTTGCGCCGCACGAGGTCCCCGGCGTCGCCCGCCAGGCTCGAGACGCTCTCGAAGAAGCCGTCGAGCATCGCGCCGATGCCGACGCCTCCGATGCCACCCAGCATCGACTCGACACCGGACAACGCCAATACGCCCGCGTCCAGCTTCGCCGCGATGGACGTCTGGGACACGATGCGTCGATTCAGCACGTTGTCGCTGATGCGACGGATGCCGTCGGTACGCACGCCGCGCCCGACCATGGTGCCGCCCATGGAGAGAGGTCGCTGAGCTTGCAGGCTCAGACGTTGGCGCGAGTACCCGGGAGTGTTCGCGTTGGCCAGGTTGTGGCCCAGCGTGTCCAGCGCGGACTGCGCCGACAGCAGGCCCTGCAGGCCGATACCCAGTGCGATGTCAGCCATGGTTCAAGCCTCGGCGTCGAGCAGGACGCCCCTCTCGTGAATGGGGTTGCCTTCGCCATCGGCGAGGACGGATTCCAGGATCTCGTTGGTCACGTTGCGGTGCATCGAGATCAGAGCCGAGACGCGGCGGTTCTTGGCGAGCACGCGCTCGGCCAGATCGCGCAGCTCGAGCCGCAGTTCGGACAGGTTCTGTCCGGATTCGCCCAAGCGGGCTGCGATGGACCCGAGGGTCACCGTGCCGCCGGCGACACCGAAGTGGTCGGCGAAGGTCTGCACGAGGCGAGCGCGCTTGGTCGCGCGCAACGCGCTCGCTTCCAGCTGGTCCGCCACCAGGATCGTCGCCTTCTCCAGTGCATCCGGATCGTGACCGAGCACCGCTTGCTCCTGGGCTTCCAGGGCGACGTAGAGGCGCTCCTGCCCGACCAGGTCCTCACGGACGACGGCGCACAAGTGGATCGTCAAACTGTCGATGTTCATCATGGTCAACCTTCGCTCGGAGGCGGTTGGTTCATGGACGCCTTGATCTGGCCGGCCAGGCCGAGAGCACCGGAGTCGGCGAGCGTTGCGCCGATGTGCTCGTCGAACCAACCGGAGTACGTGTCGTGCCCGGCGCCGCTGCCGAACAGACCTTCGGGAAGGGCCTTGCGCAGTTCGCTGACGAGCATCGTCGCGAACAACTTCTCCATCTCGTGCGCAGCACCGTCGACGTCGCCGTCGCGGCCAAGACGCTGGATCTTGCCCGTGTCGAGCACGCCGGTATTGCGTGCGGCCTCGGCCGCGCCGGACTGAATCGAAAGACCTGCGTCCATCACATCCTCCGGATCTCGGCGACCAACATGCCGCCCTCGCTCATGGCGGTCAGGATGCTGATCAGGTCGCGGGGTGAGGCGCCGAGCGTGTTCAACACTTCGACGACCTCGGCCAAGCTGACGGACTCGGGAATGAGCACGAGCGGGTTGTCCTCTTCCAGAACGTCGACCTGCGTGCGATCGACCGCTTGGGTCTGACCGCCGCTCAGGCCGCCGGGTTGGCTGACCTCTTGGGTCTCGGCGATGTTGATGATGATTGCGCCGTGCCCGATCGCGCCGGGACGCAGGCGGACGTCGCCACCCATCACGATGACGCCGGTGCGTTCGTTGATGACGACGCGCGCCAGGTTGTCGGTCTGGACCGACAGGCGCAGGAGGCTATCCAGGTAGGCGACGTGCGCGCTGGAGGGCAGGTCCTCGGGGACGCGGACCTTGACGCTCTTGCCGTCCGGCAGGACTTCGGCGACGTTCGGGTACAAGCCGTTGATCGCCTCCGAGATGCGCACGACGTTGCCGAACGTGTCCTGGCCCTTGCGAGAGTCGAGGTGGATGAAGCCATGATCGCTGACGACGTTGGTCGGGATCTCACGCTCGATCTTGCCGCCCATCGGCAACGTGCCGACGGTCGTGTGGTTCTTGGTGGCGCTCGCCGCTGCGCCCTCGGCGGTGAATCCACCGACGGCGATCGGACCGCTGGCGGTCGCGAAGACCGTCTCGCCACGCGGATCGAAGAGCTCGGCGAAGGCCAGGTTGCCTCCGACCAAACTGGTCGCATCACCGATGGTGCTGACGCGGACGTCGATGACCTGACCGGGACGCATGCCGGCCGAGATCGTGCCTTCGACGCGGACGACGGCGAGGTTCTCGGACTCGAGGTCCGACTCGTCGACGACGATGCCCTGCGTCAGCAGGATGTTGCGCAGCAGTTGCTTCGCGAGGTCGCCGGAGTCGCCGGTGCCCGAGAGGCCATCGACGAGGCCGATGCCCCAGACGTGGTTGTCCTCCATGCCGCGCACGCCGACGAGGCTGCGCACGGGAGCGAGGATCATGCCGGTCGGACCTGCGTTGCGCGGGTTCGTGCCACGCAGTCCACGCCGGAACGTGGACGTCGAGGAGCCCGTGGGCTGCGTCGGTGCTTCGACCGAGCCCGCGGGAATGAGGATGCCCTGGCCGGAACTGGCGGGAGCGGTCGAGGACTGCGCGCCGCCGTTCTGCGTCCCGGTGGGCGCCGTGCCCTGGGTCGACCCTTGCGGCGCTGCGAGCAGAGCCGCGAGCGTGATGGTGAGGAGATGCATGATTCGTGCTCGGATCAGAAGGGCCAGACCCAGTCGATGGCGTTGTGGAGCCAGCGGCTGAGGCCACGGCGATGGGTGGTGTTGGTCATCGGGCCGCTACCGGAATAGCGCACACGCGCGTCGGCGACCGACTCGCTCATGACCGTGTTGTTCGACTTCACGTCGTAGCGACGGATGATTCCGGTGAACTCGATCACCTTCAGTTCCTGGTCGATGCGCAGCTCGCGGCGACCCTGGATCACCAAGTTGCCGTTGGGCAGCGTGTCCATGACGATCGCGGTCAAGCGGGCTTCGAAGCGACCGCGCTTCTCGACTTTGGCGTTGCCGCTGAACCCGTCGTTCTTGCCGGTCGTCACGCCCGGAAGCGGGCTGAACGCGTTCGGCAGCACGTCGAGGTTCGAGATCTGGTAGTCGAGCGACGAGGTCTTGGTCAGGTCCGTCTTCTCTACGTTCCGGACGTCCTGGATCTCGCTGATGATGACCGTGACGAGGTCGCCCCTGCGACGCGCCGTCTTGTTGGCCGCCAGCTGGATCGGACCTTGGTTCGAGTTGTAGATCGAGCCGCGGCGGCCGCTGCCCTGCGCTTCCGCCTCGGGAGCGAACAGCAGAACGAGGCTCAGCACGAGCGTCCATCGAGTGATTTGGGTGAACATGGTGATGGGATTCAGGAGGTTCAATGGAGGACGATCTCGACCAGGTCTTTCGCGACGAGCGTCGCCCAGACCTCGCGACTCGAGGACTTCACCTGCACGCGCACGCGATCGCCGATGCGACCGGCTTCCAGCGCCGTCGCCACGGAGCGCGCTTCGATGCGCCCCTTCTTCACGACCAACGTGACCAGATCGCCGCGTTGCAGGACGTGCATGCGCTGCACGTCGGACTCAGTGACGACATGGCCGGCGGCCAGGTCGCGCGTGGCCTGCATGTGAGCCATGTCTTCGGGCTTCAGCGCGCTGGCGGCGGGGCGAGTGGTGACCTCGACGCGCTGGTACTCGACGAGCGCGGCGGTGATGGCCGTTCCGCGCGGAACATCGACCTTCAACACGGGACGTTGGGCGAAGACGCCGGCTTGCCAGGCGGTCCAAACGGTGCGCCAGACCACGCCGTCGATGACGATCTCGACCGGCACGTTCAGGTTGCCCGAGCGCAGGATCGGATCGTTCAAGCGCGCGTTCAGAGTGAGGGTCTCGTTGGCGCGAGGCACCTCCAGGTCCGTGAGCGAACCGCGCGGCACGACCTCGAGCTCCGTGGAGCCGTTGTGCGTGCGCAAGGCACGCAGGGCCTCGGCGCGCAAGTCGCTGACCGTGACCCGAGTCGTTTCGGGCGTGACGCGCACGCTCGTCGAACCGGCGAAGGTCAGCGTGACCTCGGGGAAGGCCTGGGCCAGCTGCACCTGGATGCGCGCAGCCTGCAACAGGCGTGAGTAGCCCGGTGCGGGAGCATAGCCGAGGCCGTACTCGCCGATCTGCTTGGCGATCACGGCGTCGTCGCACGCGACGTCGGCGACGAGGGCCACGGTCAGTTCCGTTCCGACGACGGTCGTCGCTTCGGGAAGCGTGACGGTCACGTCGTTGGCGGTCAGCGCGAGAAGGATGGGAAGAATCATGATGCGTTACCGGACCAGTTGGGTGGAGGTCTGGAGCATCTCGTCCGACACCTGGACGGCTCGGCTGTTCATCTCGTAGCTGCGTTGCGCGACGATCAGGCCGACCAGCTCTTCGACGGTCGAGACGTTCGAGCCCTCGAGGGACTGGTGCACCAGGAAGCCGGTGCCGTTCTCGCCGGGCGTGGCGGTGGCCGGAGCGCCGGACGCGACGGTCTCGGCGTAGAGGTTGGCGCCCTCGGCGCGCAGGCCGAAGGGGTTCGGGAACCGCGTCAACTGCAGGTCGCCAGCGGTCGTCAGCTGACCGCTGTCGTCCATGTAGGAGACCTCGCCACCCTGGCCGATGCTGATCTCGGTCACGCCGTCGGGCAGCGTGATCTGCGGCTGCAGGTAGTAGCCCTGGGACGTGGTGAGCGAGCCGGTCGAGTCGCGACGGAAGGAACCGTCCCGGGTGAAGCGCGACTCGCCGTTCGGGAGCTGGACCTCGAAGAAGCCGTTGCCCTCGATCGCGACGTCGAAGTTGTTCCCGGTCTGCGTGATCGTGCCTTGCATGAGCACGACGCGGCTGCCGGCGATGTCGACTCCGCTGCCGACCTGGAGGCCGGCGTCCTGCTGCCCCGATCCCGTCGGCGCGCCGGGCTGGCGCAGCGTCTGGTAGAAGAGCGAGCGGAACTCGAGGTTGGACCGTTTGAAGCCTGTGGTGTTGCTGTTCGCGATGTTGTTCGCGAGAGCATCGACCTGCATCTGTTGGGCGTTCATGCCCGAGGCGGCGGTGAGCAGGGAGCGGTTCATGGCTGGCGTGGGTTTGGGGTTCAGCGCGGGTGGCGGCCCGCGAGGTGAGGGGTGGAGCGCGCGGGGATCAGCGCTGCTGGCTGAGACGTTGGTAGGTCTGGTCGATCATCTTCATCACGCTCGCGGCCATCTCGTGGCTGCGCTGGACGGTGATGAGGTTCACCAGTTCGTTCACGCCGGAGGCGTTAGAGGCTTCGAGGGAACCCTGATGCAGGTCGCCCGAGGCTTCGGTGCGCGCCAGGTCGGCGTCGGCCAAGAAGTAGCCGGCGTCGGTGAGTCGCAGGCGCTCGGGGGAGTTGAAGTCGACGAGCTTCAACTCGCCGATCTTGGCGCCGCCCTGGGTCACGACGCCTTTCGGGTCGATCTTCACGGGCTGCCCGGCGGGCTGGATGTCACCCCGGATGCCCTTCCAGGCGACGGGGTAGTTGTTGCCGGTCAGCAGCACGCCGGAGTCATCCACGTGGAAGCTGCCGTTGCGGGTGTAGAGCTCGCCGGCGGGACCTTCGACCTCGAAGAAGCCGCGACCCAGGAAACCCAGGTCAAGCTCGTTGCCCGTGCGCTGCAAGTCGCCTTGCGACAGGTCGATGCGGCCCGTCGAGCCGACGCCGTACTCCGTACTGTCCGGACCACCGACGCGGAACGCGTGATGGGTCGCGGCTTGGCGCTTGAAGCCAGGCGTGCGCACGTTGGCGAGGTTCTGCGTGACCGCTTCCAGACGCTTCTCAGCAGCGTCCATCGCACCCACACCTCGATACAGACCGGTATTCATGGCTGCCTTGGAAGCAAAGGGAGTGCCAAGTCCACAAATCGGCCCCTGGAGGCTCCTGGGGGCCCTTTCGAGGCACAACGGGGCCCGCAGACGGAAGCGGCTTCCCACGCACCCGGAATCGTTTTCCGCCCCGGGAACGCGATGCCCAGGGGGTCCGAGGTTCATCGGGATCGATTCATCCGGCGTTACCGAACCAGGTTCACCGCCACACACCTGGAACAGTTGGCGCGGCGTTCCTCCGCGCCAACAGCTCCAGGTGTGTGGCGATGAACCTGGTTCGGTAACGCCCGGTAACGCCGCGCCGGGTTCGGCAACTCACGACGACGAACGGTGCGCGTCCAGCTGGCTCCTCGGAACAAGACGCACCCCCCGCGGCCGTTCGGCTACGGGGGGTGTGTCGGTTGCTGAGTGAGGGGGGGCGACCCGCCCTAAGCGATGGGAGCCGCTTAGATCAGGTTGACGACTTCGGCCAGGACCTCGTCCTGCGTCGTGATGACTCGGGCGTTGGCCTGGAAACCGCGCTGGGCTTCGATCAAGCGCACGAAGGTCTCCGCGGTGTCGACGTTGGAGTTCTCCAACGCTCCCGAGACCACGACGCCTCGGCCGAGCGTCCCCCCCTCGCCGATCGACCGGATGCCGGTGTTGCCGCTCTCGGTGTAGAGGTTGTTGCCGATGTCCTGGAGGCCATCCTCGTTGGTGAACGTGGCGATGCCGAGCTGAGCGAGTTCTTGGAGCTGGCCGTTCGTGTAGAAGCCGTTGATCGCTCCGTCCGTGTCGATGATCAGGTTGGCGAGTTCCCCGTCGGAATAGCCGTCCTGCGACGTGACTGCCAGACTCGTGCTGGCGCCGAACTGCGTGATGCCCTCGAAGCCACCGTCCTGACCAAGGTCGAGGTTGACCGCCTGGGTCAGGTTCTGGCCGTTGAAGCGCAGCAGGATCTGGCTGTCCGCTCCGCCCAGACCGGTCGGCGTACCGTCCGTGGTGAATCGAATGCCCGTGAGCGGATCGAGGTCACCGCCGACGAGGACGCTGCCCTCTCCGGACGGCATCGACGCGATGACGGACCAGGACAGGTCGGGGGCTCGCTGGAAGTTGAGCGTCAGGGTGTGCGCGACACCGGCGTTGTCGAAGACTTCGGTCGAGATGACGACCTCGTCGGGGGGCGTTCCCTCGGTCGTCACCGTCAACGAGTGGGTGGACCACTCCGAGGTCCCGACATTCGTCGCGGCGTCCGCGATGGAGAGCAGGAGGTCCGATTCACCGGCCACCTGGGCCGTCACGCCGATCGATCCGTTCTGGAAAGTGACGTCCGCATCCGTGAAGACGCTGTCGAGGAAGGCCTCGAGATCGTCGAGGGTCTCGCCGTCGTTGGCCGCGCCGTAGGTGAAGATCGCGTTGACCGGCGAACCGTCGTTGGCCACGCCGGTGATCTCCAACTGATCGCCCGCCACGTACTGGTTGATGGTCGAGGTCAGCGTGTTCAGGTTGGTCGTTCCGACCGCGGGCTGGTTCACACCGGATGCGAGGTTGGTGGACAGGCCGATCAGTCCGGCCAGGTCGTTGGGCGGACTCGGCAGCACCTTGATCGTGGCGGCTTCACCCGTACGGTCGCTGGTGATCGAGATGTCGTTGCCGACCTGGGTGGCCGACATGCCGTTGACCGCGTCCAAACCGGCCACGACCGCGGCGATGCCGACGTTGCCAGCCCCGTCGACGATGACCGAGACCTGCTGGGAGACGCCGCCGCTGACGACGACCTCGAGGTTGTACGCCTGGCCTGCCTGCGCGATGCCCGGGGACCAAACCGGGCCAGCGTTCGTCGAGGTCAACTGCGCCGGCGAACCCGAACTGAACGGGTTCTGGCTGGTCAACACCTCGGCGAGGGGACCTTCGATGGCCGCGGGAAGGTTGCCCTTGATCCCGACGTTGCTCGTGGCCTGCGGCGGATAGAGCGACTGGGTGTCCAGAGTGATCGGTTGCCCGGCGTTGTCGAGGACCTGGAAGCCCGTGTTCTGGTCGACCAGGTTCTGCTCGCCATCGAGGCCGAACGTACCGACGCGCGAGAACGAGCGCTGACCATTCCCGAGCAAGCTGAAGAAGCCCGAGCCCTCGAGCGCCAGGTCGAAGATCCGACCGGTCTGCGTCAGCGCGCCCTGGTTGAAGGAGCGGTTGGTGCTGACCTGTCCAGCACCGAGGCCGATCTGATCGGAGTTCCGACCGCCCGTGTTGCCGTTCGGGCCACTGGCGGGGCGCAGAGTTTGGGAGAGGGCGGTCGAGAAACTCGCTCGCGTCGACTTGTAGCCGGGAGTGTTGGAGTTCGCGAGGTTGTTACCCAGCACGTCGATCCATTGCTGGTTGACGCGCATGCCGCTGAGGGCGGTGAAGAGAGAACGTGCCATGGGGAGATTGGGTTCGGGGTGGTGTTCGGTGGAAGGACTGGCGCGAGGGGATCAGGCCGCCAGGTCGTCGCTCGCGGAGGCTGCAGCGTCGGTGTTCGTAGCGTCGGTGTTCGTAGTGGACTCGCCGGTCACTTCCGTGACGTTGCCGAGGGGGACGTCGGTGCCATCGATGCGCAACACGGCTTCGCCGTCCTGGATCTTGACCGAGCCCACGGTGCCGAGGGTTTCCTGCCCGGTGTTCGGGTCGGAGTACTTGACGCTCTTACCGATCAGCGCGCTCGAGTTGGTGAGTTGGGACATCAGTGCGTTGCCTTGTTGCAGGAGTGCGAGCGCGACGAGGTTCTCGTTCACGCCTTGCATCTCTTCGAGTGCGGAGAACTCCGCCAGTTGGGTGATGAATTGTTCGTTGCTGGTCGGGGACGTCGGGTCCTGGTTCTGAAGCTGCGTGACGAGCAGTTTCATGAACGCGTCCTGACCCAGGTCTTGGCTGGCGGCGGGGCTCTTGGGACCGCCCAGGGAAATGGGATCGCTGGCGTTGCTGCCTTGGATTGCGTCGATCATGGCTTGAGTTCAGGCGTAGAGGTCGAGGGCGTCCTCGCTCGCAATCGCGCGAGTGAGGCTGTGTTTCATGGAGACGTCGTCGCCAAGATCGGCGCGACCGTCCGGCTTGGAGCCGGTGTTGCCCTCACCGTTCGACTGGCCCGCGCCAGCGTTCAGGTCGAAGGACGAACCGTCCTGAGCCAGGCTCAGTTCGATGTGCTGCACCTCGAGTCCGCGCTGCTCCAGCATCGCTTTCAACTCGGGGACGTGATGTTGGAGAGCCGCGAGCGACTCGGGTTTCTCGGCGATCATGCGCGCGGTCAGCTTGCCGCCTTCGACCTCGATGTTGACCATCAGGCGGCCGAGCTCGGAGGGGCGCAACGTCAACGAAGCCTGGCGCACCTTCGGGGAGAGCTTCACGCGCAGTTGGTCGAGCATCTGCTCGGCACGCGTCAACGCTTCGGGGTCCGCGACGGTGCGCGGCGCGGTCGTTTGGGTGCGCTGCGTGCTGGCATCCTTGGACTCCGTGCCGAGCGCGGCGACGGCCGCTGCACCCTGGGGGTCGGCGACGGCGGATGCGCTCTTCGCGAGCGGGGCACTTTCGACGTCCGTGATCGGAACGAAGGCCGTAAGGGTCGGCGATGCGCCCTCCGCGAGGACCTGTTGCGGCTGCGCGGAGTCCATCGTGGGCGCGGCAATGTGAGGCTTGACCTCGACCGGCGCCTCGTCATGCGGCGTGACCTGAGCGTCCGCGGTGGCCATCCCCGCGGCCTGAACGGCGGCTTGGAGTTGGATGGGCACACCCGCGCCGCCCTCGTGAACGGCAGCGATCGGATCCGAGCCCAGCATCGGGTCGGGGGCGTCCTCGGACATCGAGACGCCCTCTGCAACTTGGCCTCCGACGGCTCGCACGGCGAGGTGCGGATCGGAGACGACGCCGGCGTCCGTTCCGGTGAACGGGGCGTCCGCATCGGCCGCGACCTGTTGGGTCCAGGCGAGGTTCGTATCGAGTTCAACGCTCGAATCGAATGCGATGTCCGTCTCGAGCGCGATGTCCGTAGTCGCTTCGAGGACCGGAGTCCCGTCGACCATGAGAGAACCAACCGCAGCTTCGTCGATCGACTCGGGGACCCCCGCGATGGGCTCCGCCGTTCGCCGCTCTGTGTCGCTCGCCATCCCTTCGGGGGCGACGAGGTCTTCGAACAGGGTGGCGAGAGGCGCATCATCGACCTCGTTCAGGTCCTGCTCCTTCGTGACGTGCGCCTCGTCCAAGTCCTCACGGACCTGGTCCTTCGGTGCACCCTCCTGCGTGACAGCGGCGTCACGACCGGAAGCCGCATCGTCCCTCGCCGTCGTTTCCGTTTCGCGCGAAACCGGGTCTTGGTCGCGCCGGGAAGTGGAGTCCTGCTTGGTCGCGACGACCTCGGTTCGATCCTTCGTGGACCGGCGTTCGTCGCTCTTGGAGTCCTTGGACACGTCGCGAACGGGTCCGTCGTCCTTCACCTTGGGCTCGACGGCTCGGGACCGGTCCGCAGCATCACCGCGGTCCCGGACAGGCGCGGTCTTCGGGGACTCCACGCGCGCCAGGTGATCCGCGAAGGCTCCCCCGTCGGGTCGGGACGGGGTGGCCGGGCGAACCGCGGTCGGGAGCGCAGCAGCGTCCGGGCCGTGCATGCGAAGGTTGTGATCGAGGGACTCCATGTCGGAGCCCGGGGAAGCAAGGGCAGTGCCAAGCGGCCCTAAGTCCCTAAATCCCTTCCCAGCAGCAACTTAGGCCACCCACGTCACTCGAGCCGCAACGGGTCGTGGGAAGGATCTGCAAGACCCACCTGCACGACCTTCCACCACCCGGAACGCATTTCCTTCCAGACGGGGTCGCACACCAGGTGGCGTGCGACTCGAGATCGCCGGTCAGTTCGGGAGTTCGCGGACCTCGCAGGATCCGTCGTCGTTGCCGATCACCAGGGCGTGGGCGAGGCCGACGAAGAGGCCGCTCTCGACCACGCCGGGGATGCGGTCCAAGGCGAGTTCCAGTTGGGCCGGGTCCGCGATGCCGTCCGGGAACTTGCAGTCGAGGATCTCGTTGCCGTTGTCGGTCAGGTAGGGCTCGCCCGATGCGCCCTGGCGCAGGATCGGGTCGGCGCCTAGGCACGAGATCTCGCGGGCGACGACGGGCCGCGCGAACGGCACGACCTCGACCGGCAACAGGAACGTGGTGCCCAGCCGTTCGACGAGTTTCGCGCGACCGACGACGACCGCTTCGCGCTTGGAGATGTGCGCGACGACCTTTTCGCGCAACAGCGCGCCGCCGCCGCCTTTCGTCAGGTTGAAGGCCGGATCGACCTCGTCCGCACCATCGATCGTCAGGTCGATCGCGTCGACGTCGTCGAGCGTGGCCAGCGGGATTCCCAGTTCGCGCGCCTTGGTCTCGGTGTCGATCGAGGTCGGCACGCCGATCAGCTTCAGGCCCTCGTCGCGAATCCGCTCGGCGAGTCGCAGCAAGGTGAAATGGACGGTCGAACCGGTGCCGAGTCCGACGGTCATGCCGTCCTCGACCATCTCGGCGGCCCGGCGACCTGCGGTCTCTTTGGGGTTGGGTGCGCTCATGGGGGTGGTGCTCGGCGACGAGGATACTCCCCGGGGATCCACGATCGAGGGAACCGGGGACCGCTTTGCGATGTCCAAGAGCCCTCCACCACCCGGGACTGGCCTAGTTCGCTCCGCAAACAGGGCTCCCCCCCTCCCAGACCGGCTCAGGCTGCTCGCGGCTGTGCCGAAAGGGGCCTCCAGAGGCTCAGAAGATCGATTCTGCATGTGTGCGGAGCCAAGTAGGCCAGCTTCAGGGGGAGCCATTCGGGCGCCCGGGCGTGCTACACTCCGTTCCGCGATTGAGACTCGATCTCAATTCCAGAGATCTTCGGTACCACCCCACCCCACGCGGACGATGATCTCGCCGACGCTTCCAGCAGGGGCGTCCCCTTCCCGCACCGCACTCGATCCGTCCAAGGGCTCCACTCCGAAGTGGACCCTCACCCACCGCACACCTTGACTCCGCTTCGTTCCATTCCGACCGGCCGCACCGCCACCCTGGCGGAGATCTCGGGCCCGCGCACGTTCCGTCGCAGGTTGCTCGAGCTCGGGCTGTTGCCGGGAACGCGGGTCCAGTTGCTGCGGCGGTCCGAGATGCACAACCTCGTCGAGCTGTCGGCTCGCGGATGTCACCTGACTCTGCGCCACAGCGAGGCCAAGTACCTGCTCGTCGATCTCGACAGCTGAATCGCGCCGATGGGAGAGACCTCCGGACGCACGCCGCTCGTCGTAGTGGCGGGAAACCCGAACACCGGCAAGACGTCGTTGTTCAATCGCCTCACGGGCCTCAGCCTGCGTGTCGGGAACTACCCCGGCATCACGGTCGATCGCCACAGGGGCGACATGACCTTGCCGGGTGGCGGCAAGATCCGACTCGAGGACGTGCCCGGCTCGTACAGCCTGTCCAGTCGCAGCGCCGAGGAACAACTGGCGCTCTACTCGATCGCCGGACTGCCGCCGTTCGACCGCCCGGACCTGGTCGTCATCGTCGTCGACGCGACGCAGTTGACGCGCAACCTGTACCTGGTTCTGCAGGTGCTCGAACTGCACCTGCCCGTCGTCATCGCGTTGTCGATGACGGACCTCTTGGAGGGTCGCGGCCAAGCGGTCGACGCCAAGGCACTCGCCACCGAGTTGGGCGTCCCCGTCGTGCCCTGCGTGCCGCGCCAAGGGGAGGGACTGGACGCGCTGAGCCTCGCGATCGAGGCCGCGCTCGCCGACCCCGCCACCGCGACGCCCGGTCCGCGATGGGTCGCGGAAGATCCTGCCCTGTACGAGGACATCACCCAGATCGCAGCGTCGGTGCCGCCCGAATGGGCCCGCTCCAACGAGGATCGCCAGCGCGCGATCGCACGCTGGGCGCTCCTGTCGATCGACGAGGAGGATGAACTCGAGGACATCCCGCCCGCCATGCGCCAGGCGGTGCTGTCGCGGCGCAACCTGGCCGTCGAAGCCGGACGCGACCCGGACCTCGAACTCGTCAGCGGTCGCTACTCCTGGATCGACGAGCACGCGCCGAAGTTCGCGCGCGAGGTCGAATCGAAGGTCACGTGGACCGAGAAGCTCGACCGCGTTCTGCTCAGCCCCTGGACCGGCTTTCCCGTGTTCCTGATGGTCATGGGCACCATGTTCATGGCGCTCTTCGCGTGGGCCGACCCCGCGATCGGCCTCGTCGAGGAGATCTTCGCC
>JAJDEX010000528.1 GCA_029259575.1 Planctomycetota bacterium
CAGGACGTGGCGCGCGCGATCGCCCACCTGGCGAGCACCGGCGTGGACGTGATCTGCGTCGTGCGCGGCGGCGGCAGCCTCGAGGACCTGTGGACCTTCAACGAAGCCGTCGTGGCCGAAGCGGTCTGGGCCTGCCCGGTCCCCGTGATCTCGGGCGTCGGTCACGAGTCCGACCACACCTTGATCGATCTCGTGGCGGACCATCGCGCGCACACGCCGACCGACGCGGCCCAGACCGTCATCCCGGATCTGCGCGAGCGCCGCACCCAGCTCGAACGGCATGGCGCGCACCTGGACGACGTCGTGGACCGATTGCTCGAAGGTCGTACGCGCCGGCTGATCGACCTGTCGAAACGCCGCGTACTGCGCGACACACGATGGCTCGTCGAGGACCGCGCCCGCGCTTGGTCGGACCTGTCGCGCCGACTTCGGTTGGCCGGTGAGTCGCGACTCGATCGGGCCGCCCGCACCCTGGCCGGGTTCCGCGTGCGCTTGGCCGATCGCTCGCCGGTGGTTCGCGTCGGACGCGCGCGCGAACGTCTGGCGCGGGTGGGACCGGCCCTGCAACGCTCGGCCGAACTCGCTCTGTCGACGCGCGCCACACGGCTCGAGATCGCCGGCAAGGCGCTCGAGGCGATCAGCCCGCTGGCCGTGCTGGAGCGTGGCTATTCGATCACACGCACCTCGGACGGTCGCGCGCTGCGGTCCGCGGACGAAGCGACGACGGGCCAGGAGATCGAGACGATCCTGCACGCCGGCCGCGTGCGCTCGACCGTGACCGGCAGCGACGCAGGGAGCATGGACGGGAAAGGAGCGGGCGAGTGAGCGTCGCCAGCATCTCGCCGGCCACAGCGGACGTCTGGGCCGACGTTTGGGCTGTGGTCGTGAACTGGAACGGAGGCGAGCGCGTCGCCGCTTGCCTCGCATCGCTGGTCGCCGCCGGCGTGCTCGCCGAGCACATCGTGTTGGTCGACAATGCGTCGACGGACGGTTCGTTGGAGCGCGCGACGGCGGCCCACGCGGACGTTGTCGTGTTGTGCAACGACGCGAACCTGGGTTTCGGCGAGGGCGCCAACCAGGGCGCGCGGTACGCCCTGAACCACCGTGCTCCGTTCGTGATGTGGATCAACGACGACGTGACGCTGCCCGCGGACACGTTGCCTGCGCTGGTCGCGGCCCTCGTGGCGCATCCGAAGTGGGGCATGGTCGGACCGCGCGTCGTCTATCCGGGTCAGCCGGTGCGCGTCTGGGCGGCGGGCGGGCTGCTCGACTGGACCCACAACCTGTCGACCTTGATCGGCCACGGTCGGTTGGACGCACCCGAGGTCCAGATCACGCGCGAAGTCGACTACATCCCCGGCTGCGCCTTGCTTGCGCGCCGCGAGTGCCTGGACGACGTCGGGCTCTTCGAGGAGAGCTACTTCGCGTACATGGAGGACGTCGAGCTCGGGCTACGAGCGCGGTCCAAGGGCTGGGGCGTCGTCGTCGTGGGCGAGGTGCACGCGGTCCACGATGCGAGTGCCTCGACCGGTGGCGGCTACACCGCGAAGCGCAAGTACATGCAGGCGCTGAACAGCGTGCGATTCCTGCGCGAACACGGCTCGGCGGAGCGTTGGATGCGTTTCGCCGTTTGCGACGTGCTGACCTTGCCGGTTCTGTTCGGTGTGGGACTGTTCACAGGGCGAGCGCGCGCGGTGTTGGCGAAGGCGCTGGGCCTCTGGCACGGCGCGCGGGGTCGCGTCGTGACCGCGGCATGCTTGGAGCCGGGCGGCACACGACTCTGGTAGCGCGCGGCACGGGCCACGGTGTTGGTAGCGATGCGTGCTCTGCAGCGGGAACCGAGTTCGGCCCCGAGTCCGGCACCGAATAGGCCCACAGATAGGGCCCCGAATGGAGCGCAGTGTGGAGCGCAGGGTTGGGCGAGGCGATCGACGCAGAAGGGGCCGTCGAATGGGGGCCTGTACCGGTGCGCGTCACACGTCCTGCATGAGTTCGTCGGCGCGTTCGGCGACCGCGGTATGCAGATCGCGGATCAAGGCGTCGCGCTGTTCGTAGAGTCGCGGTCCCGCGGTGTCGCGTAGGTAGCCGGCAGCTTCGGGGTGCCTCTCGAGCAACGTCTCGGCGCCGAGTTCCTCCTGGAGCCGCGCGAGCCGTTCGCGCTTGTCGAGCAGGGCCTTCGCGAGGAACGGCATGACCATCGAGTAGTCCGCGTGCAGGGACTCGGTCGTCTGGCGATAGACCGCGGCGTCGACCTTGCCCCATGTGACCGCTTCCGCGGGCGGGCAGGACGACAGCGAACCGTCGGTGATCGGGGCGGTCGTGATCTGAATGTCGTAGAGGTAGCCCTCGACCTCTTCGAACCCGAGGATCTGCGACAGCGCGGGCTCGGGCTGCAGGTTGAAGTTCTTGGGCACGCCGCCGCCGAGGACCAGCGTGCCGATGCCCTCCGTCGCCGTGCCGTGCTGACCCCACCAGTGGTACGCACAGCTCTCGAAGACCTCGAGGTGCAGGTCGAGTTCGAACTTGTGCTCGAGCTTGCCCGCATGCGCGAGTGCCCAGAGCTTCATGGAGTTGAGGAAGGTCGATCCGTCGGCGGCCGCACCGACGAAGACCGGAATGGCCTTGCGGTGACACAGGGCGAGCAGGCCCTCGGGCGCCTTCACCTTCTGTTCCTGCTTCGCGTACGCGGAACCCAGCAAATGGCGCATCTCGGTCCCCGACATGCGGCGTTGGAATTCCTTCCCGCGCAGCAAGCGGGTGAGGAAGGTGTCCTGGTCGAGCAGCACGTCCTCGTCGAAACCGATATCGGTGATCCGGATCGTGCGATCGTCACGCAACGCCCCGTCGTCCCCGTGGATCGGAACCTGATGGAAGGGATGCTCGCCGGCGCTGTCGAGCGAACGGTGTCCGTCGTGATAGCAGACCGCGTCCGTGGTCGAGACCAGACAGAACCAACCCGTGTCGAGCAGGGGATTGAGCCAAGCGATGTGCTGGCCGCTCGCGGTGACCGGTCCCGAGATCGCCAACGTCATGGGCACGCCCCGACCGATCGCTTCGTCGAGCAGATGGAAGACACGCCGCAGGTAGGCGCCTCCGAAGCTCGGCAGCGAGTCGAGGAAGACGCGATCGAGATGGCGCGTGGCGGTGACTGGCCGGTGGACGAGGGGGGCGCCCGAACCGCTGGTTTCGGCGGGGCAGGCGGAGCGCTGATCCTTGCGTGTGGGGGACATGCGCGGAGTGTAGTGCGTGTGCGGGTCGACAGATAAATCGGCTCCGGGTTGCAACCGGATGCGTTCCAGATCAGTTCCCCGGGGGTGGGTGGCCCTCGGGAAGGGGCGGGCCGCGCGCGCGCGTGGGGAGCCTGTTCTTGCATGCGGGGGCCCTCCCTGGACCCCGAGAACGCCCCTCCCCACAGGATCTTCCCCTACCCACCCGGATCGAATCCTGCGCCTCAAGGCCACTTCCAGCCGGGTCGATAGTCCAGGAGAAGCTCAGGTTCCCCTTCGGCACGTCCCCGTCCACGGGCCAGAATGCCGCGCCACCTGTCACCGCAGCGAACCCGAGCCCGCGCTAACCCCTCCCCATGACCCAGTTCAACGAATCCGCGTCCGGCGCCTATGGCGTCCAGGACTACTCCGCCCAGCCCACCATCGACGGCGTCGAGATCATTCAGCTCCGTCGCTTCAACGACGACGGGGGATCGATGACCGAGCTCGGCCGCCTCGACGGCGGGATGCACAAGCTCGTCCCGGGCTTCGAGGCCAAGCAGATCAACTACTCCGTGATGGACCCCCAGGTCATCAAGGCGTTCCACCTGCACAAGCGCCAGACCGACGTCTGGTACGTGCCGCCCAGCGACAAGATCATGCTCGTCCTCGCCGACGTGCGTTCCGGGTCCGCGACCGAGGGTCAGGTCAAGCGCTACGTGCTCGGCGACGGCAACTCGTTCCTCGTGCGGATCCCTCCGGGCGTCGCGCACGGTGCCAAGAACCTGCGCACCGTGGCGCCCAGTGCGATCATCTACTTCGTCGACGTGCAGTTCTCGGTCGACGAGGACTGCGACGAGGGTCGCCTTCCCTGGGACTTCTTCGGCACCGACGTTTGGGAGGTCGAGCGCGGTTGACCGCACCGGAGCGAGAACTCCAAGGTCCGGATCTCCCTCCGGCCGCCCGCATCCTCCCCAGTTGGGTCGAGACCGCGGTGACCACGCCGCTCGTCGAGCTGGCGCGGTGCTTCTCCGATCTGGACGGGCGCGTGCTCGCGAAGCTCGAGATGGCGGGCCCAGGAGGTTCGTCGCGCGTGCGCGTCGCCCAGCGATTGCTGATCGACGCTCGGATGGCGGGACGCCTCTCCCCTTACCAGACCTTGCTCGTGCGTGGCGACCAGGCACCCGGCATGGTGCAAGCGGGTCTGATTCTCGGGCACCCGGCCCTGGTCGTGGTGGGGCCCGATACGCCGAACGAGGCGCTGGCCCAGTTCGAGGTCTTCGGCGCCGACGTCGAAGTCGCCACGGATCACGACCTGGACGCGTGCATCGCATCGATGGTGCGCTGCACTGGCGGGTTCCCGGTGGACGTCGACACCGATCCTTCGAACTACCGAGCACATCGCCTGGGCACCGGGGCCGAGATCGTGCGCCAATCACGAGGCCGCGTGAACGCGTTCTGTGCGCACGTCCATTCGGGGGGGACGTTCGAGGGATGCGCCGCGGTGCTCGAGGAGCTGGATCCCAGGATCCGTTCTCACACCGTGCGACTGGCGGGTACGCCCGGACCTCTGCCGGAACAGATCGACCCACGGCGGGTCGCGCGTGCGTTCGACATCGAGGCCAAGGCTGCCCAAGCTCAGGTCCAGCGCATGGCTCGCAAGGAGGGCATTCTGATCGGCCTCGAGGCCGGCGCCGTGCTCGCTGCAGCACGCAGTCTGCTCGAGGGTCCTCTTCCGGGATCGACCATCGCCGTCGTGCTCGATGGGGACTCCCAGGTTCCGGGTCTGCGAGCCAAGCAGACTGCGGACGACGCGGCTTCGGATTCCTTGGCGGACGCCGCTTGAGCCGCCCGGGCCGCGACCGGTCGACCCTGATCGGCGTGACCCAGGACGCTTTCCTGTAGCCGAGGGTCGGCCGCTCGGGCGCTCCCGACTCGTCCGAACGGACGCGCGGGACGATCTGGATTCGGGACCCTCGAGAATCCGCCGTGCTGGACCCGGGATGGGTGCTGAACGAGCCAACGGGCCGGCACTTCCCCTAGAATCGAAGGATGCCGGTGAGCGAGGACGAACCCGGAGCGCATCCCGGCTCCACACACAATGGACGCAGGAACCGCCGGGTCCTGCTGCTCCTGTTGCTGCTCTCGTGCGGGCTCCGCATCGCGCCGGCCCTGTGGGGTTCCAAGCTGTGGAACGCCCAGCAGTACGCGTTCCACACCGACGAACCCAAGCTCGTGCGCTTCGTCGACGAGTTCCCAGGTTCGCTGCAGACCTTCCACGACTATCGCTATCCGACTCTGGTGCCGATCGCGCTCGGGGCGACATGGACCGCGGTGGGTGGGCTCGGTACGCGCGAGGAGGGCAAGAGTCTGCCTGGCAACGACGAGTACGAGGCCGCGCTCGTCTTCGGGCGCGTGCTGCTCGCTCTAATGGCGGCCATCGCGGGTGGGCTCTGCATCTGGGGCGCCGCGCGCCGGATGTTCGGTGAGGAGGCCGCGCTCTGGGCCCTGGCCGCCACCAGCTTGATGGGCCGCCCCGTCGTGTCCGCCGCGCTCGTCCAGATCGACATACCGGCCGCGTGGTTGATGGTGGCCGCGCTCCTGGCCGCGTTGCGTTGGAACGCACGCGGCGGGCTGGACCTGAAGGGTGCCGTGTGGTGCGGCGTGCTCACCGGACTGGCCGCAGGGGCGAAGTACACCGCGATCGTGGCCGGCATTCCGGTGGCTTGCGTGGTGTTCGCCGCCTGGCACGCGAAGACCGTCACCCTGGGCGTCGCGCTCGGCCGGACGATCGTCGTCGGCGTCGCGTGCCTCGTCGCGCTCCTGCTGTCGGTGCCCGGGATCCTGTACGACTGGGCAGCCTTCCAGGACTCGATCGCCTACGAGTACACCCGCAAGATCGTGACCTCGGAGTTCACCTGGTCCTCGGTCTGGGACTCGGTCGCCGAGAACTTCCCGTGGTGGTTGCTCGGCCTGGCCCTCGTCGGTGTCGTCCAGGCGGCGCGCGCCACCAGCGTCAAGTGCATCCACGTCGGTGTCGCCCTGTCGGCGGGGCTGTTCCTCGCGACCTCGTTGCGCTCCTTCAAGCCCGACTACGCCTTGTTCCTGTACCCCCTGGTCGGGATCTACGCCGGTGCGGGGATCGCTGCGATTCGCAGGTGGAGTCCTGCTTGGATGGGGCCCGCGTTGCTCCTTGGCGTTCTCGTGGGGCACGGGCACTCGGCCTACGTCGTCGCCCAGCGTTATCACGGGGACACGCACTACCGTTTCGAGGAGTGGGTGACCGAGAACCTCGAACCCCAGGAGTTGGGGCTCGCGCCGCGCACGCTGCGAGCCGACCCGCACAGCCCGAAGCCCGTGCGCGGCTATCCATGGACCAGCGCGCACGACGAGCCGGAGTGGGTCGTCGCACCAGAGCGTTGCTACTGGTACGCGCAACGGTTCTTCGAGGACGCGGACTGGTTCAAGGAGCGCATGGACACGCCCGCGAAATTCTCGGTCGAGCCCGGCAAGCGCAGACTCGCCGGCCTCCGCGAACGGGACTTCCGGTGGTACGAGGACGTTCTTCTCGGAATGGGAAGGCACTTCACCTACGACCTGGTCCACACGCTCGAACCGGTCAGCGGTCCTTTCGACGATGCGGGGCTCGAGATCCGCATCTACCGCAAGCGCTAGGCGAGCCGGGGCGTATCGGGACGGCGCACGCCGGACCCGCGATCTGCAACGGCATGCGGCGAACGGTAGAATCCTCGCATGACTCCTTCCTGTCCTGACGGTCCCCGTTCCTGGGCTCTCGTCCTGCTCGGTCTGGTGCTGGCTACCGCGTGTGGGGATGCCGAGCCCGTCGTGTTCATGCCGATCGAGCGCATCCTGGTCGACATCCCGGCCGAGCCGGATCGGCGCGTCGTCGAGACGGAGAACCCGAAGAGCCCGGTGGAGGCGACGACCATTCACCCGTCACCGTTCCGGCAGTTCGACGCGGGCGCCATCGCTGGACTGTCCATGGTGCCGCCCGCGCGCGTTCGGCTGAACCTCGAAGGCTTGCCGCGGGACTCCGAACTTCGATTCGGAACGGGGTACGACCAGCTCGCCTACGAGCTCGAGTCGGAGGGCACCGTGCGGTTCCGCATCTACAACGGCGAGACGCTCCTGCACGAGAACTTCATGCCCTTCGGGCCCGGCATTCCGGATGCTCGCAAGATCTGGCGACGCGCCGCGGTGCCGCTGGGTGGGATGCAGAACGTCGTCCTCGAGACGCACTTGATCCGAGGGGATCCGGACCTGCTGCCGCCGGCCGGGTTCGGTGGATTGAAGATCGCCAGCGACGAGGAACGCCCCCGGGAGCTCGCGACCGACGACCATCCCAACCTCGTCGTGGTCGTGATCGACACGCTGCGTCCGGACCGCACCTCGACCTACGGGT
This sequence comes from Planctomycetota bacterium, assembly GCA_029259575.1. Lineage (GTDB taxonomy): Bacteria > Planctomycetota > UBA1135 > UBA1135 > JAJDEX01. The sequence goes on from JAJDEX010000528.1 coordinate 7,630, forward strand.
ACGACCAGGAGACGTCGCCGCACCTGAGCGCGCTCGCCGAGCGGGGGACCAAGTTCGAATCCGCCTGGGCGCCCTCACCTTGGACCTGGCCCTCCACCGCGTCCTTGTTGACGACGCTCGAGCCGCCCGAGCATGGCCTCATGGGGCCGACGAACGCCGTGTACTTGACCCAGTCGTTGTACACCTTGCCCGAGTGCCTGCAAACGGAAGGCTGGACCACGGGTGCGTTCTCGACCAACCCGCTGATCCAGGTGGGCAAGGGTTTCGACCAGGGGTTCGAGTCGTTCACCGAGTACCGTTGGAAGCCTTCGTATCTGCTCATGGACGAGGCCGACGCGTGGCTCGAGCAGAACTCCGAATGGCGCTTCTTCCTGTACTTGCACCTCACCGATCCGCACGAGTACACGCCGCGTCGTGCGACTTCGAAGTCGCTGATCGGGACCAAACCGGACGGCTACTCGTTGGCTCGCTTGCAGACAGCGCATACGCGCATGCTGCGCGGCAAGAGTCACGACATCGATCAGTTGAGGACGGACGTCGCCTATCGTTCCACCAAGTACGACGCGACCGTCTTCGAGTCCGACGAGGCGCTCGGCCGGTTGCACGACAAGCTCGCCGCGCTGGGACGGCTCGAGGACACCATCATCGTCGTGACCTCGGATCACGGTGAGGCGTTCATGGAACACGATGTGCTGCATCACTCGAGCACGCTGTACGACGAGATGGTCAAAGTTCCGCTGATCATCGCGGGGCCCGGTGTGCCGTCCGGCCGCACGATCTCCGAGCGCGTCCAGAACCGCCACCTCGCATCGACTCTGTTGCAGTTGATCGACGTGGAGCCGACCAGCAACCTGACCAGTGGCATCGACCTGTTCGACGACGCCCGTCGATCCAGCGCCTCCGCGGAGCCCTTCTTCTTCACGACGATGCTGGGGTACTGGGCAGCGGAGGGGGAACAGGCGGAACTCCGCCAGCAACCCTTGCACGGGGTGCGCGTGAACGACGAACTGTTCTTCCACACGCCAGGCCTCGATCGCCCGATGCGCCGCTACTTCAAGTTGGATGCCGATCCGACGGCCCACGAGGACCTGAGCGAGCAGTTCCCGGAGCGTTGCGACGACCTGGCCGGCATGATCCAGGTCTGGATGGAGACCCTGGTGGCGCGTTCCCCCGTGGTCGTCGGTGGTGGACGCAGCACCCAGGACCTGCTGCAGGGGATCGGGTACGTCGGGGACGATGACGAGTGAAGGATCCCCGTCAGCAACTCCCGCGCACGGAACGACAACCAGCAATCATGAACTCCTCACGTCTAGACGCCATCGGATCCTGGGCGCTCGCTCTTCTTGCCACCTTGATGGTGGCGAGCTGTGGCGATGCGGAGCCCGTCGTGAACATGCCGATCGAGCGCATCCTGCTCGACTTCCCGGCCGAGCCTGATCGGCGCACCGTCGAGTCCGAGAACCCGACCCTTCCCGTGCAGGCGACGACGCTCCACCCTTCGCCGTATCGTCAGTTCGATTCGGGTGCGATCGCTGCGCTGCAGATGGTCCCGCCGGCGCGTGTTCAGCTGGACCTGAACGACCTGCCCGGGGACGCCGAGCTGCGCTTCGGAACGGGCTACGACCTGCCCGCCTACGAGGGTGAGGCCGCAGGGTCGGTGCGCTTTCGCGTCTACGACGGCGACACGGTGCTGCATGAGGCGTTCATGCCGTTCGGGCCCGGTGAGCCGCCGGGTCGTCAGATCTGGCGTCGCGCCGCGATCCCGATCGATGGCTTGACCTCGGTCGTGCTCGAGACGCACCTGCAGAAGGGCGACGCGGATGCGCTTCCGCCCGCGGGATTCGGAGGACTCCAGATCGTGCGCGCCGAGAAGCGTCCCCGCGAACGCGCGTCCGCCGACCAGCCCAACCTGGTGGTCGTCGTGATCGACACGTTGCGTGCGGATCGGACGTCGGCCTACGGCTACGGTCGCGAGACCACGCCGCACCTGGCTGCTATGGCTGAGCGTGGGACCCGGTTCGCTTCGTCCTGGGCACCCTCGCCCTGGACCTGGCCCTCGACCGCGTCGTTGATGACGACGCTCGAGCCGCCCGAGCACGGGCTCATGGGGCCGACCAACGCGTGTTACCTCTCCCAGTCGCTGGTGAGTCTGCCCGAGAGCCTGCAGTCGGCGGGTTGGACCACCGGGGCCTTCTCCGCGAATCCGCTGATCCACACGGGAAAGGGTTTCGACCAGGGATTCGAGTCGTTCCAAGAGTACCGCTGGACGCCCTCGGGCGCGATCATGGACGACGTGGACGTGTGGCTGAAGGCCCAGTCCGAGTGGCGCTTCTTCCTGTACCTCCACCTGACGGATCCGCACGAGTACCGGCCGCGTCAGGCCTCCTCGAAGTCGCTGCTGGGGGACAAGCCGCAGGGCTTCACCCCGACGCGGCTGCAGACCACGCATGCGCGCATGCGCCAGGGCAAGAGCCACGACATCGGCAAGCTACAGGCGGACGTCGCCTACCGATCTTCGCAATACGATGCGACCGTCTTCGAAGCGGATGAAGCGCTCGGTCGCTTGCACGCCAAGCTCGCGGAGTTGGGGCGCCTGGACGACACGATCGTCCTGGTGACCTCGGATCATGGCGAGGCCTTCCTCGAGCACGGTGCGCTCAACCACTCCAGCACGCTTCACGACGAGATGGTGAACGTACCGTTGATCCTTGCAGGTCCTGGAGTTCCCACGGGCCGCACGGTCCTGGATCGCGTCCAGAACCGCCACGTCGCGTCGACCTTGTTGCAGCTGCTCGACGTCGAGCCGACGGGCAACCTGTTGCACGGGATCGACCTGCTCGATGACGCGCAACGCAAGGCCGCCTCGAAGGAGCCCTTCTTCTTCACGACGATGCTCGGGTACTGGGACGCGGAGGGGGATCTTCCCGCGCTCCAACAGGTGCCGCTGCACGGCGTTCGGACCCAGGACGAGCTGTTCTACTACACGCCGGGCGCCGATCGTCCGGCGCGGCGCTACTACCAACTGGACGCGGATCCGACCGCGCACGACGACCGGAGCACCCAGAATCCCGAGCGTTGCGACGATCTGGCCAGGATGATCCAGACCTGGATGGAGGATCTGGTGGCGCGTTCCCCCGTCGTGGTCGGCGGCGGCCGCAGCACCCAGGACCTGCTCCAGGGGATCGGCTACGTCGGCGACCAGGACGAGTGAAGTGTCGGTGGGTTCACCGGCCGAACCGTTCGCGAAGTACGTCGACCTGACCGCGGGCCAGGAGTGATAGTGACTCGCATAATGCGAGTGACTTGCATTTGCAGTCGGGCTTCTAGCCCGCTTCGGTGATCTCGATCATGCGCTCGAGCGAGGCGCGCGCATGCCCGATCAGTTCGGCGCGCTCCGCTTCGGACAGGCGATCGCGACGCCCGGTGCGCTCGTCGACGGCATCGCCGGCAAGCACGTGGTTCAAGCTGGGTGCCTCACCGCGCCGCAGAAGATCGAGCATGCCCGCCAGGTGCGGCGGGTCGTTGCGACTCATCGTGGCGCAGCCACAGCCACCGCTGAGCCGGCCCGGGATCTCCGCCAGGTGGCGCACTTCGACGCCACGCTTCGCGCCCTCGCGACGCGCGTTGCGGACGAAATGACCTTCGGTGCCGATGACCAGTTTGTCGCCGGGCTTGGCAGCGAGCAGTTGATCCCACAAGTACTTGGTGCTGCCGACGCCGTCCGCGGCCAGGACCGGCTCGAGCGGCGACTCGGGGTGGATCAGGACGCGCCAATCGCGCGCTTGCCACCAACGCACCATGTCCGCGTCGAAGATCGTGTGGACGCCACAGGATGAGCCCCAAAGGATCATCTCGGCCTTGTCGAGCGCAGCGAGGCCGCCGTCGACCTGATCGAGCGTCCAGTTGCCACCGTGAACGGAAGGGTCCGGCAACGTCACCAACGCGTCGAGGTCCATGCCCAAGCGCGACGCCGTGTTGCGACCCAGGTGCTGGTCCGGCACGAACAGGATCTTCTTGTTCTGCTTGCGCGCCCAATCGACGACCAGGTGCGCGTTCGAGCTGGTGCACACCGCTCCGCCGGTGGAGCCTGCGATCGACTTGATGCGACCCGACGTGTTCATGTACGCGATGACGAGCAGGTCGTCGCCGTAGCGCTCGATCAGCTGGTCCGTGGCCGGGAGCACCATGTGGTCCTTGGCCAGCATCTCCATCGTGCAGCCGGCCTTCGGATTCGTGATCCAGACGTCCTGGTCGTCGTGCGCGAGGATCGCGACGGACTCGGCCATGAAGTGCACGGCCGACTCGACGATGACCTTCTTCTCGGGGTTGCGCGCAGCCTGGAGCGCGAGCGCGTAGCTGTCCGCCACCGCGCCACCGTAACGCTCGACCAGCTGCACGATCTCGCCACCCATGTAGTAGTGGGCGAGGAGCAGCAGCGAGTCGCCGAAGTGCTCCTGCGCAGGACGCACGTACCCGTCGAGCCAGGGCAGCACCGACTCCGGCGTGCGATCGGGCAACGCCAGGTACTCCTCGGCGTAGGGCTTCAACTCGTCCTGGTACCAGTCGAGCGGAAGGTCGGTCTGGCAGATCGGAACGCCGGGCTCGAGCGTGAGGCCTGAGGGCGTCGGGGTCGTGGTCGACACAGGTGGGAGCTTGGGGCTGGTGGAGGGGTGGGCAGCGTGACGGGGGGGCCGGGCGAGTGCACCGGTCGCAAGGGCTGCGCCTGGGCGCCGAGGATAGCGCCCGGGGACCGCGGGCGGGGGCGCTGCCGGGCGGCGAAGGGCATTCCGGTCTCGCTGGACAGCCTGCCGCGGGTGCCCTCGTGGACCTCTCAAGGGTGATGTT
>JAJDEX010000529.1 GCA_029259575.1 Planctomycetota bacterium
CGTCGAGACGTTCGAAGACGCGTTCGTCCCCGTCGCCATCCGCAACAACGTCGACGGCTACGAAGCCGAGGTTCTGAAACGCTTCGAGGAACCGACGTGGAACAACCCGGTCGTGCGCTACCTGGATGCGAAGGGCAAGGACGTCCTCCCGCGCAAGGACCGGGTCTGGTCGACCCATGCGGTCGCGGCACGCTCGATCGAAGCGCTCGAGGCGGCCGAGCGGAACGTCCCGCGCCACCTGCGGTTGGTGCTCGAAGCCTCCGCCCCGTTGAAGATGGCGACGTTCGCCATGCACTGCTACTGGGTCGGTGAGGTCCAGCTGGGCGGGCTCGAAGGCGTCATCGAGACCCGCGCGGCCTGGCGCGGCCATCAAGAGGTCGTCGAGCTCACGTACGACCCGGCGCGGATCGAATACAGCGCTCTGCTGAAGACGGCCCAGGAGCTGGAATGCGCATCCACCGTCTTCGCGCACGACGACGAACAGCTGGCAGCAGCGCGCAAGCTGGTCGGCGAACGTGCCGTCCTGGCGGAAGGGGACGCGCGCCTCGCGAAGGCCTCGGACCGCCACCATGAGCTGCGCAAGTCCGCGCTGCACTACGTCCCGCTGACTCCGATGCAGCGCACCAAAGTGAACGCAGCCCTCGGTTCGAACGGCAAGCCCGAAGCCTGGCTCTCCCCGCGTCAGAAGGAGACGTTGGGAGCGATCGAGGAGCTCCTCGACAACGACGCGAAGGCCCTCGACGAGGTCGCGCCCGCCGAGTCGCTGAGCCAACTGGGCGCCTACATCGACGCGTTGGGCCGAATTCTCTAGAGACGCTGCAGCAGATCGCGTTCGCGTTCCGCGCTCAACCCGGCCAACCACTCGTGGTTGGCCGGTCGCGTACGCAGCCACTTCAACGTGTCTCGCGCGGTTTCGGCGAGCGGGCGGTGCTGCAGTCCTTCGCTGCGGGCGCGGCTGCTGTCGACCAACCCGAAGCCTGCGTACTCGGGCTTCGGAAGCCAGAACGGCAGTTCCTTGGGGAATTGCACCTCGAGAGCCTCGAGGCGGTCCGAATCCGCCCAACGAATGGAACTGTCGGTTCCAGCTCCTTCGGCGCACGCCGCGAGCATGTCGGCGAACGTCGTGGAAGGACCGGCGACGTTGCGCGGACCGACGAAGCCGGCCTCGATGCGTTCGAGCGTGAAGGCCGCCAGGTCACGCGCGTCGACGCCCTGCATCGTTCGACTTGGAGGAGTCGGCGCCAGCACCTCGCCGCCCCGCGCCATGCGTTCGACCCAATAGGTGAATCGATCCGTGGGATCGTTGGGCCCGATGATGATCCCGGGACGCAGATGGAAGGTCCGGTCCCCCAGGTGCTCGTTCACGACGCGCTCGCACAGGACCTTGAGACCACCGTAGGTCTCGCCCGTGATCTCCTCGACGGACTCGTCCTCGAGATGAATGACGTCGGAATCCTCGTGCAGCCCCGGCTGACTGAAGTCCGCATAGATCGAGACCGTCGACACGAACGTGTAGTGACCGACGCGGCCCTTCAACTCCTTCGCAGCCGCCCCGGCGATCCTGGGCACGTACGCACAGGTGTCGATCGCCGCGTCGAAGGACTCACCATCGAGGGCCGCCAGCCCGTCCTCGCGGTCCCCGATCACGTCCCGGGCTCCGGGATACGCGCCGACCGAGGTCTGGCCCCGGTGGAACAGGGTCAAATCGTGTCCACGTTCCATGCACGCTCGGGCCAGGTGATGTCCGACGAAGCGTGTCCCTCCTAGGATCAAGATGCGCATGAGCCCATGATGACGGACGAAACGGTTTCGGCCCATGCCCGATTCGTGTCCATCCGAACCGAAGGCACAACATGACGATCCTCGAACAGACTCCGGCGCGGGCCCTCGCATCGATCGAGTCGAGCCCGACCCTTTTCCGCACGCTCCTCAGCGGCCTCGACGAGGAGTCCCTGCATGCCAGGGAGGCGCCTGACAAGTGGAGCCCGTTCGACGTGCTCGGCCACATGCTGCACTGCGAGCACGAGGACTGGATCCCCCGCTTCCAACGCATGCTGGAGTACGGCGAGGACAAGCCCTTCGACGCCTTCGACCCGGATGGGCATCTCGAGTTCTGCAAGGGCCTCGATCTGGAAGCGCGCCTCGTGCAGTTCGAGACCAGGCGCGCTCGCAGTCTGGAATGGCTGCGCGCGCAACCGATGGACCACGCGCAACTGTCGCGCCGCGGCACGCATCCGACGTTCGGCTCGGTCCGGTTCAGCGAGATGCTCGCCACCTGGGCCTGTCACGACCGGGTGCACATGGCGCAGGTCTGTCGCATCCTGTGCAGACAGGCGACCGATGACGTCGGACCCTGGCGCGCCTTCCTGCCGATCCTGGGCTGACATCTGGTGCCGACGTCGCCGCGGAACCCGAATGGGAAAGCGAACGGGGGCGCCGTCCCGATGGACGACGCCCCCGTTTGGATCTGGACCCGAGCGTCACGCCCGGGTCCGAAGCTCGCTCGAGCGACTAGAAGTTGACTTCCAACATGTTGGAGAAGTTCGACGAGTCACCGGGGACCGCAAGGATGTCGCGGTACCACAGCTGGAAGTAGATCGTATCGCCGGGGGCGATGACCTGTCCCATCGGAGAGAAGGGCAGTTCCGTCGGAACGTCGAAGCCGTAGCCCGTGGTCGACGTACCCGCGAAGTTCTCGAGGTCGCCCGACGCATCGAAACGACCGATCGAGTTCAGCTGCGGAAGGCCCTGGTTCGCCGCGACCTGCGCGTTGTAACGGGCACCCGGGTCACCGAGGCACAGGATGCCTTTGTTGACCATCGTGCTGCCCGACCCATCGGCCGACGCGATGAAGAAGCCCCAGCTGGCGTAGGCGCCCATGGCACCGAGCGGGGGACCGCCACTGGCGGACAGGTGCAGGCCGCTGCCGACACCGCTACCGAGCGTGGAGCCACTCAGGTCGACGTAGCCGCCGAAGAAGTGGTCGTTGGCCGGATCACACTGAACGTTGAACGTCGGGCAGGCACCCGACGTGTTGGTGATGTTCAGGAGGCCGTCGCCGGTCTCCTCACCATCGTTCCAGAGACCGACCTGGACAAGGTACGTATCACCGGCCACGAGGCCGACGAGATCGACCTGCGACAGGTAGTTGCCGCCACCGGTATCGATGTCGTCGTTGGACGCGACGCAGGTCGCGGTGCAGTCGGCACCGAGGTGCACGCTCAAGCGGCTGTCG
>JAJDEX010000530.1 GCA_029259575.1 Planctomycetota bacterium
CGGTCAGGCGACGCAACTGGCCGAGGGCCTTGCCCTGCAGGATGCGAGGTGCCGCATCCGTCGTCAGTTGCGACGCTTGCTCCGCGGCCTCGACCGTGCGCTCCAGGTCGCCGTCCTGGGCCGCGATCTCGGCGAGCGCGAGCCACATCCGTTCGTCCTCGGGCGCCAGGTCCACGGCTTCCTCCAGGTGCGCGCGCGCCTCGGGCAGTTGCCCGCGACCCTGCGCGTGAATCCCGAGGTTGAAGTGACCGAGCGCGTAGTCGGGGTCGAACGCGAGCGCCTGTTCCCAGGCTTCGCGCGCGCGCACCGTGCGTCCGAACGCGAGGTGGTGCTGGGCGAGCCCGTCCCAGACGTCCGTGCGTTCGGGGTCGATCGCGACGGCGCGCTGGAACACGGCGCCCGCTTCCCGGAAGCGACCTTGGGTGAGCAGCGTGCGGCCGTCCTCGACCAACAGGTCCACGAACGGCTCCTCCTGTTCGAGTGCTTGCAGGACGGCCTGCAGGTCCTTGAGCCGCGGCGCTCCGACGAACATGCGTACGAGGTTGCGATCGCGATCGAAGACGAGCACCCCGTCCGAGCGCGTGCCCGTTCCCATGAGCGACTCGATGAGATCCATGTCCGGTGCGAGGATGCGCGCCACCCGATCGAGATCGTGTCCGGCCAGGTCCGTGCGACCCGGCAACCAGACCAGGTGCGGCGGATCATCCCCACGATTCAGCACGCGGGCCTGCGGCCAGGGGTGTTTGGGGTTGTTCGTTCCTCCCACGCGCACGACCGTCGGCTTGCCCGTTCCGGCCAACGGCGCGCGCCCGCCGTTCAGCGAGGTCACCATCTGGGAGCCGAGCGGTGCTTGACCGGTCCGCAGGCTGCGCTGGGGCCAACGCTTCAGGGCGCTGAGTCGCGCGTCGAGCTCACCCTCGACCAGCTCGACGAAACCACCGGTCGGCACGGCGTCCCACGTCTGCGTGCGGCCGCCGGGCCAATGCACCGTGATGTCGATCGGGCCCGCATGCTGGCCCAGTCCGAAGTGCAGATCGGCCAGGACCTGGGTCTGGAACCCCTCGACCCACTTCACGTGATCGCGTTGCGTGCGCGTACCGGCCCGGACCTCGACCGTCGCGCCCAAGGCGGACGCATGCCCGTTCGTGCCGCGCAGCCCGAGACGCACGAAGTGCTGCTCCGGCAAGCGATTCTCGAGCAAGCGCAGGCCCTGCAACGTCCACAACGCGAGGTCCAGGTCCCCGTCCCCGTCGAAGTCGATGGGGGCGACGGCGCGACCGTCGTGCGCCGCGTCGAGGCCGAAGTTCCAGCCGGCTTCGACGAAGCGGCGTCCGGCTCGCGGCGCGTCCCCGTCCGGGTTCAGGAAGAGGCGATCGCGTTCGTACCCGTTGAACGACCCCTCGACCCGTTGTCCCGCGTTGACGTTGTGCGTCGGTTTCCCGGCTTCCAGAAGCTGCGCGTCCTCGAGCACCTGGCGCCAGTAGTAGGTCTGCCAGTCGTCGTCGACCGTGCGGTGACTGGTGAAGCCGTTGGTCACGATCAGGTCCCGGTCCCCGTCGTTGTCGGGGTCCCAGAACGCGCAACCCCAGGCCCACTCGGCCTCCGCGCACCCGGACACCTGGGCCTCGTTCGTCCAGCCGTTCGGACCTTGCACGTGCAGGGCGTTGCCGCCGGCGATGTGCTCGAGCGAGCGCACCATGTCCTGGGACACGTCGTCCGCCAGTTCGATCATGCGCGCGCCCTGCTCCGAGGACATGTTCGAGACGTACAGGCTCCACACCCCTTCGCCGTCCGGATCGCCCAGGGTGGCACCCATCGTGTAGCCACGCTCCACGTCGAACCCGAGCGCGGTGTCGGCCGTGAAGTGGCCTTCGCCGTCGTTCGACCACATGACGTTCGGGCCGAAGTCGTTGCCCTCGAACAGGTCCAGGTCGCCGTCGCCGTCGAAGTCGAAGGCCAGGGCGACGTAGGTGTACTGCGTGCCGTGGATGCCGCGCTCCAGCGAGACCTCGCGGAACTTCAGGTCCCCGTCGTTGAGGAAGAGGTGGTTGTCCCCGCCGTCGTGAGCTTCGACGGTGTTGTAGTGCTTGCTGCGCGAGAGATGATTGCCGTAGACCGCGACGAACAGGTCCAGGTCGCCGTCGTCGTCCGCATCGAACGGAACGACGGTCTGGATGGCCAGTCGGCGGAGCCCGCGTGGGTTGGGGAAGGTGAGCGCGGAGTGGCGCGTCTCCCAGCCCTTTCCGCTGCGCGTCCACAGTCCCAACGTCGCCGTGTCCGCGTCGTAGCCCTGGGGCCAGCTGCCCACGATCTCGTCGTGCCCGTCGCCGTCGAGGTCGACGACGATCGCCATGGCGGGACACTCGCGTGGATGGCGGAACGGCAGAGGCGTCGGGACGAATCCACCGCGTGCATCGTTCAACAGCAGCGTCGCCGTCTGTCCTCCGCGCGTCGCCAGGACGTCCGGGAGTCCGTCCCGGTTCCAGTCGACGACCGTCAGCCCGCCCATCGCCTGCGTGCGCCGCACGTCGACGAGGCGCTGCAGCAGTTCGCGGTTCTCCTCGGACGTGTAGTCGTTGAACCCGGTGAGGGCGGTCACGTCGCGGAACGGCTCCAACACGGTCGTCAATCGCGTCGCGCGTTCCAGCACGGCCGCCGCCAGCAGCCAACCGGAATCGCCGCGCACGAACTCGAGGCCGAACACAGCCGTCCACGTCGTGCGTTCGCCGGTCATGAATCCGCCGCCGAGCAACAGCTCGCCGCGACCGGTCGCCGAGAGCCCATCCGTCGACAGACGGAAGCGGTCCAGTTCGAAGGCCTTGCGTTCGATCGAGCCCAAGCTGGAGGCGTGTTCGAGCAGCCGTTCCCGGAAGTCGTCGTCGTCAAGGGCCGGACCGAGGCCCTGTCCGATCCCAGCGCCGAACTCGCGGATCGTGGCGTGGTCGTCGGCCCAGATGGCCCCGTCCTCGAGCTCGGGAAGCACGCCACGAAAGGACTCGCCGAGGGCGAACTCGAAGGCGTCGTCCTCGGTGGTGGAGGCGACCCGCGCGAGCTCGTGCGCGAGGGCCTGGAGCACGTGGCGTTCGATGTCGGAGGCGGCGGCCTCGGACACGGCCACGTCCAGGACGTAGTCGGCGAGGGGGATCGGGGGCGCGCTCGAGAGGTCGTCTCCGCAGGCGGAGAGGGGGACGAGGGGCGCGAGGAGGAGGTGACGGAGGCGCAGCATGCGCATCGAACCGTAGGCCGTTCGGATGGGCAGGTCCAGAGCGCTAAGATGCGGGGCATGAGCCTCCTTCACCGCGCCCCGATCCTGAGCGCCTCTTGTGGTCTACTTCTGATGTTCGTCGCGGCCGGATGCCGGACGGCGACGGACTCCACGACCGGGCCGGACGGTCCGACCCTCGCGGCCGGCGACCCGTCGGCAAGGATCGCCGCGAACCAGCGCGACCGGGATGCCGTGGTGAGGGTGCTGGACGGCTGGCACCAGGCGGCGAGCCGAGGCGACATCGACGCCTACTTCGGTCACCTGGCCGAGGACGCGACGTTCCTGGGCACGGACGCGAGCGAGCGTTGGTCCAAGGACCAGTTCCTCGCCTACACCAAGCCGATCCGCGAATCGTCCGGGGGCATGTGGACCATCCAACCCTTCGATCGTTTCGTCGTCGTCGAAGGCGAGCACGCCTGGATCGACGAGGGGTTGCGCGACGAGAACTACTCCGACTGGCGCGGAACCGGCGTCCTGCGACGCACGGACAACGGCTGGGAGGTCGTCCACTACAGCATGACGTTCACCATTCCGAACGGCTTGTCGGACGCGGTGAAGCAGCAGGTCCTGGACCACGTGTCGAGGCCGACGGACCCGCGCTGAGAGCGCCCAGCGGGTCCCGCCAGGACTTCGACCTCCGCAGCACGCAGAAAGCCCGACCGGACGGCGTGGGTTTCTCACGCCAGGTCCTGTCGGGCCGGTAGCGCCCACGTCGATGGGGTTTCTCCATCCACGTGTGCGTCCCCTGACTTCGTCGCCCGGGGTCCCCGGTCTTGACCTCATCCGCCAAGTCTCCTTCCGGGTCATGTCCAGGTCGGTAAGGCATAGTCGTCGTCAGGCCAGGCTCGATCATGGGTCTGGCCGAGGGGCAGGCCAGGGGGCAACCGAACTCGGCAGAGAACGATCCCACCGTCTCGGCGCTTGGATCGAGCCCTCCAGAACGGCATGCTCGGGAGGTGGGGTCGCAGGGATCCCAGGAATCACGGGCGAATCGACCGGAGGGGACGATGAGCGACGGCGACAAAGTGAAGGTGGAGCGGCGGGTCCTCGAAGGCCTGCGAGCTCAACTCCTGGCGGAACGCAAGTCCGCCAAGGATCTGCAACGACGGCTCGACGAAGAGGTCCGCATCGCTCACCGTGCGATGGAGGAGACGCTCAAAGCTCGCAACGAGCGCGAGGAGTATCGCCGCGTGCTCGCGGCGGCCGTGACGAACGAGAAGCAGGCGGTGCACCAGGTCGCTGCGACGCGCGATGCGTTCGCCGCACTCGAAGCGCGTTTGCACTCCGCTCTGGTCGAACGCGGCGAGGCCACCGGACGTTCGCAGGAGCTCGAGGATCGGCTCGGGATCGTCGCCGACGAACATCAGGAGGCGCTGCGCCACGCCGACGAGCGCTCCTGGTCCATGTCCGACGAACATGGCCGCGAGATGCGGCGCGCCGTGTACGAACGCGGGCTGGCCCTCGGGCAAGTTCGTGAACTGCTCGAGCGCGTGGCACCCATCACCACCCCGTCCGCTCGCGCAGCCCGCATGCGCGGAGCCGTGAACCTGGGCATCGCCGCCGTCGCCGCCATCGCAGCCCTGATCGTGTTGGTCGGCCTCGGCCTGGCCTTGCCCTCGCCCGAACGCGCTCTCCAGTTGGGCGCACTGACGGGCATGACGCCGTGGCAGATGATCGGGCTCGAGATCGCGTTGATCGCGGTCACGCTCGGGCTCGGGACGTGGGGGATTCGGGAGTGGCGGGTGGCCGAGCGGGAGCAACAGGACGCGACGCGCAAGGCGGTTCGCGCCCAGGCGGCCGCCGAAGTCGCGCCGTTGACCCCCGAGTCCGCCGGCTGATTCTCGGAACACGTGCCCGGGGTCAGCCCACGGGTCCGCTTCTCAGACTTGCAGGCGGGACGCCCTTGCGAGGGTCGCGCTCTCGCGCCCTCTTAGGGAAAACCGCCGACCGCTCTGCAAACCTTGCGCAACGGATTCGTGTTCCTTGCCAACTCCGAATCAACCGTCGGCGTTCAAGGCCGTAGGGTGCGCCCATGAGAAGAGTCTTCGCCACGATCCTGATCCTCCTGCCCTTCCTGGTCTCCACCGCCCAGGCACAGTTCGTCGACCACGCTGGACGCGCGAAACGCGTTCGCGATCGCTACGGGCTGGACGAGAAGGTCTCGCGCAAGGGCCTGAAGGCCGTGGCCTTCCTGGACGAGCACTTCATCAAGATCCCGACCGGGGCGTACGACCTGTACGTCTCCCACATCGGCCTCGGTGACGAGGAGGAGATCGAACGCACCCTCAAGATCGCCGAGACGCTGCTGGACGGCATGGCGGTCTGGTTGGATTGGTTGCCGCCCGAGAAGGCCCAGAAGAAGGCCATCGAGAAGGACCTGGCGACCGCGAAGAAGTGGCTCAAGCGCTTCAAGCCGCGGACGCTCGCGAAGGCGATCGAGGACGGCCAGCGCGGGGACGCTCTGGTCATGTTCGAAGCGAAGGACGACGTGCGCGAGGCGTTCCAGCGTCTGACCGCATACTTCGCCACCGGCAAGATGGTCGGGCTCGAGAAGGAGACCAGCGCCATCCCGATCGTGCTCTGCACGACGCGCGCGGAATTCCTCGAGATGCTCTCCTTCGCCGGTTGGGCCGAGCCGACCCAAGAGAAGGTCTTCTGGGCCCAGGGCAACGAAGCGTGGACGCACTTCTACATGGAGGACGTCCGCTTCTACTCGCTGCGCCATCCCGATGGTGGCTCGCTCGACAACGTGAAGGTGGCGAACGGAACCCAGCAACAGGTGCTGCAACTCGCGACCGGAGCCCTGATCGAAGCTTGGTACGGCGAACGCATGGCGATCGCGATGACCGCCGGCATCTCCTTGAACCTCGTCGTCGAGGTCTTCGGCGAATGCAACACCCGCATCGACGGGGACCTGCGCGCCCGCAAGACGGAAGCCTTCGAAGTCTTCGTGCCCGGCGGCTTGTCCGAAGGCGGCGTGCTCCCGGCCATGCCCGCCGACACGCGTTGGCGCGAGTTCCAGGGCAAGCATCACTTCACGTCGCACCTGTCGCGCGCCCAGAAGGACGGCAAGGACGACATGAAGCGTGAAGGTGGCGGGAACACCCACTTCCGGCTCCTGGGGGACAATCAGGGGCAGACGATGGTCGTCAGTGCGCCGTTCCTCGGCAGCTCTGCGGTCGAGCGCGACAAGCCGGGCACGGTGTTCGAGCCCGACTGGCTCGAGTTCGTGCGCGCTTATCGTGCGTGCTTCCTGCACTGGCTGCGGACCGAAGGGGCCGGCAAGGAAAAGGAATCCGCGGCGGCCTACGCTCGTCTGTTCCAAGGCTTGAGCGGTGCCAAGACGGTCGATGAGATCGAGGCCGTCTGGGCCAGCGTCTACGAGGTCACGGGACTCTCGAGCCCCGAGGTCGGCAAGGACACCCTCGAGGGCGCCTTCTTGATCTGGCTCTCCAAACAGAAGTGATCTCGGACCTCAGCACGTTCGCGGATACGGCCAGACCTTGTCCAGGCGCCTCCCCAGGGCCCTGTGGTGAGCACGGATGGCGCGTTCCGCGTAGGCTGGGGCCCATGAAGTTCGACGATGAGCCCAAGCCCGAGGTGCCGGTCCAGGTGCCCAAGGGGCGTGTCCGTCGGAACCGCGTCGGGCGCTCCACCGTGCGCTACATGTTGGTGTGGACCATCATGGCCACGTTGTCGTTCGTCGGGGATCTGCTCGACCTCCCCGAGTGGTGGCGCTTCCTCGCGCGGCTCGTGGATTGATCGGTCGCGGACGTTCGATCCCGGCCCGGGTCTGGATGTGCGCATCCGGCCTCGCCCTCGTGAGCTGCGCGACCCCCGAGTTCCACGCCGAACCGCCGGCGGCCCGTTCGGGCTTCGAGCACACGTCCACACCGGACGAGGTCACGCAGTTCCTGGCCAGCCTCGCGCATACGCCGTTCGCCGACCGCTTGCAGGTCTCCTCGTTCGGGACCAGCGGAGAGGACCGGCCCCTGTGGCTCGCCATCGCCGCGTCGCCGATGCCAACCTCGCCCACCGAAGTGGGGGACCGCACCGTCGTGCTGGTCAACGCGAACATCCACGGCGGCGAGGTCGAGGGCAAGGAGGCCGTGCTGCAGTTGCTCGGTGAGATCGGTTCCGGTGCGCACGCGGCGTTGCTGGAGGACGTGGTGCTCCTGTGCGTCCCGCAGTTCAACGTCGACGGAGACGCCGCGCGGGATCCGCGTGAGCGCGTCGCGCAGAACGGGCCCGAGGTCGTCGGCCATCGACCGAACGCGGCAGGCCTCGACCTGAACCGCGACTTCATCAAGCTCGAGTCGCCCGAGGTGCGCGCCCTGACCGGGCTGTTCCGCGAGTGGGATCCGACGCTCTTGATGGATCTGCACGCGACGAACGGCACGCATCACGGGTATCACCTGACGTATGCGCCGAGCCTGTCCCCCAACGTCGATCCGGCGATCGACGGGTTCTGTCGCGATGTGCTCTTAGCCGGGGCGCGGGAGCGTTTGGACCAGGTCGGCATACGCGTCTTCGACTACGGCAACTCGGGCAACGATGCGCCGTACGTCTGGCGCACCTACGACCATCGGCCGCGCTTCGGCACGAACCTCTACGGCTTGCGCAATCGGTTCAGCGTGCTGTCCGAGGCGTACGTCTACCTGGACTTCGCCGAGCGCGTGCGAGTGACGCACGCCTTCGTGCTCGAGATCCTGACGATCACGGCAGAACGGGGCGACGACATGCGCCGCATCTGCCGCGAAGCCGACGAGCGCGCCGTCGCAGGCGGTCTACGGTTCGGCTACGACACGCGCTTGGCGCCCAAGGTCCCGTTCGACCTCTTGCTCGGTGAGGTGCGCGAGGTCCCCGTCGGCGATCTCGGTGTGCGCGTGGAGGCCGTCGACCGCATCCGGAGCGAGACTGCACACGCCCAGGTGGCGTTCGAATCGACGTCGTTCACCGACCTGCCGTTCGCCTGGATCATTCCCTTGGAGGAGCAAGATCTGCTGGATCGACTGCATGCTCACGGCGTTCGGGTCGAGCGCTGGTCGTCTTCGGATGCCCTGAAGCGATACCCCAAGCAGGTCTTCTGGATCACGGAGGTGGACCGGTCTCCTCGAGCGTTTCAAGGTCATCACGAGGTCCGCTGCCGAGGAGCGTGGAGCGGGGGGCAGTCGTGGTGCCGTCCGAACTCCATGCAGTACGTCGTGCGCTCCGGGCAGCCGCTCGGTCGGTTGGCCGCTCAGTTGCTCGAGCCACAGAGCGAGGACTCACTGGTCACCTGGAGCGTGATTCAGGTCGAGGATCCCACGGAGCATGGGATCAGTCAGACTCCGCCCTTTTCCATCTGCGGCTTGTTGCTCGATGGGATCGGGCCGGACGACGTCTTCGAGTTGGTCGATTCACCTGACTGAGCCTCGCTCTGCGGCGTACACAGCCACAACCCCAGCGCGACACCCAGCCACGACGCCAGCATGTCGCTGGACGACAGCACGCGCTCGGCCAGGAAGTGCTGGGACAGCTCCTCGGCGGTCAGCGCCAGGAACGCCAAGCTCGGTCCGACCCGCAGGCCCGCGACACGCCAGGATCCGAGTCCCAAATCGAGCACGACCGTCAGGCCCAAGGCGAGCAAGAGGTGCGCCAGATCGTCCCCGAACGGTTGTTCGTGAACGCGCCGCGCCCACGCGGGAAGCTCTCCCTGATCGGCCAGAAAGACCAGTCGGGTCAGCGCAGTGACGTAGGCGAGCGCGAGCAGTCGAAGGGCGAGTCGGGTCATCTGTCTCGAACGTACCTCGCTCGTCCCGACCCGGTCCGCTCCCATGGGGTTCTTCCCAGGGCAGGAACCACGTGCGATTCATGGCTGGAGTCGTAAGATGGATCGCCATGCGCCGCGTTCTGCCGTCCCTCCACCGCCGTTCCATGGCGGGTGTCGAGCGAACGGGGAGCGTTCTGCGCGCGCCGAGTCGCGGACTCGATCTGCACTGGATCCGCGGACTGCTGTTCGCCTTCCTGACCCTCGCGGGCTCGTCGACCGTCGCGGAAGCCCAGACGAACTGGTACGTCGATCTGACCGCTCCGTCCTATGGCAACGGCAGTCCAGCGTTGCCGTTCCCGTCGATTCAACGCGCGCTGGATCATCCGGGACGCGTCCAGGGCGATGTCATCCGCATCCGTCCCGGGGTGTACGACGAGGAACTCCTGATCACCGGGCCCGGCGCGATCCTGGAGCCCACGGCCCAAGGGCAGGGCACGGTCGTGCTCGATGGGGGGCGCACGCATCGGGTCCTCGACATCCTGGGACCCGCGCGCGTACGGCTCGAGCGACTGACGTTCCGCGGCGGGTTCGCGGGGCAGGGCGCTGGCGTCCGCGCGACCGACTGCTTGCTCGAGATGGTCGATTGCGACTTCATCGAGAACCAGATCGATGGCACCGCGCTCTTCCCGGAGGGCGCGGCACTCTGGGCGAGCGGTTGCGACCTGATCGTTTCGGGATCCTCGTTCTGCGAACACGATGAGGGCGGCGCGCTCGCCCTCACCGACTGTCGCATGCTTCTGGATGATTGCATCGTCCGCAACAACGCCCGTTTCAGCACGGTCTTCGGGCCGGCTTCGGGCTTGACGATGACCGACTGTTGGGTGTTGATGCGCGACAGTCTGTTCACCCTGAACGGGATGAGCAGCGGCGAGTTCACCCCGGCCCTCGGCGGAGCTCTGCAGGCGGTCGGCGGTGGACTCATGGTCGAGGGCTGCACGTTCCTGAGCAACTGGAACGAGTTCCGCGGCGGCTCGATGGTCCTGGCGGACACCCATGCGACCATCGTCAACACGACGTTCACGGACGAGCGCTCGTTCGACCAGTACGGCGGCGGCGCCATCTACATGCATGATGGTCAGCCCGTGTCCGTGGACCTGATCGGGTGCCACTTCGAAGGATGCCGCGCCGGGGAGGGCGGTGCGCTCTACTTGACGGGTGGCTCCCTCACCGCGAACGACTGCCGATTCCATGCGAACGAGGCCTCATCGGTGTTCTTCCTTCCGGAATCGGGCCGCGGCGGCGCCGTGTATGCGTATCCCGGATCGTCCGCTGTCTTCACCCGCTGCATCTTCACCGAGAACGTGTCCCACGGCGACTTCGACGCCTCCGGTGCCCAGGGCGGGGCGGCTTGGGGCAACATTCTGTTCGATCGCTGCACGCTGGTCGACAACGATGCGACGGACGAATCGTTCGACCCGGGCGAGGGCGACGCCGGCTACGACGTCGAGATGTACCAGACCATCGCATGGGGCGGTCAGCCCGATGCGCTAGCGGGCCTCCTGTCCTTGGCGACCTACTGCGACATCGAAGGTGGCTTCGCGAACACCGGCAACGTCGACGTCGATCCCCACTTCTGGAACGAGAGCATCGCGGACTACCACCTGATGCCCAGCTCGGCCGGCCGTGATGGAGGAGATCCACTCGAACCGTTGGACGGGGACGGATCCCTGCGCGACATGGGCGCCTTTCCGTTCGTCGTCGGCGACTATGCACCGGATCCCCAACTCGCCTGTTCGAGCGAACCCGACTCCGTGGGGGGCGTGGCGACGATCGGCTTCACCGGAGACCCGGGGCTGACCCCGGTCACGCCGTTCGAGGTGATCGGCGAGGGCCTGCGCCCCAACACGTTCGGCTACCTGTTCCTCGGCACCAACCACCTGCAACAACCGTTCAACGGCGGGGGCACCGTCTGCTTCGACAACATGTTGATGCGCACCGCTCTCGCGTTCACCGGCGGCGACGACCTGGTGCCCGGCAGCGGCAGCTTGAGCGAAGTGCTGGACCCCGCCCTCCTGCTCGGCCTCGGGCTGGGCGTCGGAGATCCGGTCGTCGCGCAGTACTGGTACTACGACATGGGGACCGGGTTCGCCCAGACGGACGCCCTGATCTTCACGTTGCAGCCCTGAGGTCGGTTCCGCGCGAACGTCGTCGCCCTGTGCTGGCTGTTGACGCGCGGCACGAAAACGCCCCGCCGACCAGAGGCCGACGGGGCGTGTGCTCAGCGGGGCGAACCCGCTCGGTCAGTTGTACGTGACGCTGATCGCGTTGCTGAAGTTGGAAGCGGCTCCATCGCGGTGCCAAGCCTGGAAGAACCAGGTCTGACCGGCGAGGATCGGCCCGTTGTAGGGGTGGGGCAGGTCCAGGATGTCGATCGGGATCGAGATGTGACCGCCCGCTCCGCTGTTCTGCAGTTGGGTCTGGAAGCGCAGGATCGAGCCACCGAGGCAGAGGTGACCGTCACTGCCGCCGGGGTTCAACGTGATCGAGTTGGTCTGCGAGGTGAGGAAGAAGCCGAACTGGTTCGTCGGCATGTGATACGCGTGCAGGGTCAGGTCCTGGTCGGCGACCGCCGTGCTGCCCGATGCCGTGGCGCGTGTCCATTGGCCGGTCGAGTTGGCCTGGCCGGGGTCGCAGACCCACGTGCCGATCCGACACGTCGTTTCGGGTGCGGCCAGGTTGACGGCGTTCGCGTTCGGCGCCTTGTAGAGGTGGAAGCGGTCCATCTTGAAGTTGGTGGAGCGCCCGCTGAACTCGATGCGGTTGATGCCGCGTCCCATCGTGAAGGTCGCGCCCGGCTGGTTGTTGGGGGCGAGGTCGAAACGGGAGTCCCAGGTCCACGCGCCGATGGTGGAGGGACCGTTCGAGAACAGCTTGAGCCACGGACCGTTGTTGAGTCGAGCCCAGCAGTCGTTCTCCTCGGTGTCGTTGGGATGATCGTGTCGGTTGTGCAGGTTGAGGACGTAGGTGCTCGCTTCGAGGACCTCGACGACATAGG
>JAJDEX010000054.1 GCA_029259575.1 Planctomycetota bacterium
CCGCGCCCCCGCGAAGGGGGAATCGTAGTTACTGTTACCTGACTCCGTACCCCTCTTGTCGAACGCGCCCCACGACCCCCCCGAGATTGGACCCGGACCGATGGCAAGACTGCTTTCGGTCCTTCGTCGTTTCGTGGAGCACTATCGCAAGTCGTTCCAGGGCCTCAGTCGCGAGGTCTGGATCCTGTCGATCGTCCTGTTGGTCAATCGTTGCGGGACGATGGTCGTGCCGTTCCTGGCGCTCTACCTGACGGCCGAGCACGGGTTCACCGAGTCGGGCGCGGGCGAGATCATGGCGATGTACGGCGTCGGCTCCATGGTCGGCGTCGGCCTCGGCGGTCACTTCGTCGATCGCATCGGATACCGAATCGTGCAGATCGTGTCGATGATCGTCGGCGGACTCGCGTTCATGGGGTTCGGACTGCTCGAGCCCGGTGTGGGTATGCTCGCTGGCGCGGTCGTGATGGGGATGTTGGTCGAGTCCTTCCGGCCCGCGAACACGACCGCCGTGGCCGCCTTCGCGCCTCCGAAGGATCGTCCGCGTGCGTACGCGTTGAACCGATTGGCCCTGAACCTGGGCTGGACCTTGGCTCCGGCCCTCGCCGGGTTCCTGGCCGAGGTGGACTACAGCTGGTTGTTCTGGATCGACGGCGCGACGTGCATCGCGGCGGGCATCGCACTGGCGATTCTGCTGCCCGCGTCCAGCCGTGAGCGCGAGGTGCAGGAGCCCGAACCGATCGGGCCCGTACGCTCCCCCCTGCGGGACCGGTTCTTCCTCAGCGTGCTCGGTCTGCTCTTCGTCCAAGGCGTTGTCTTCTGCCAGGTGATGGGGACGTACCCGTTGTACCTGCGCGACGTGAACGGGTTCCGCGAACGGGTCATCGGTTTCGTGATGCTCTTGAACGGCGCGCTCATCGTGCTCGTCGAGATGCCCCTGGTGCGCACCATCGAACACCGCAGTCCGTTGCGCGTGATGGCGGTCGGGGTCGTGTTCGTGGGCCTGGGCTTCGGCCTCCTGCCCTTGCACTCCAGCCTGGCCTGGGTGGTCTTCCTGATGCTCGTTTGGACGACAGGGGAGATGCTCGTGTCGCCATTGCTGTCGTCATGGGTCGCGAATCGGGCCGACAAGCGCAGCCGCGGGCGTTACATGGCGGCGATGGGCATGACCTTCTCGCTGTGCAACGTCGCTGCTCCGCTCGTGGGTACACGCGTCTACGAGAACCAAGGTCCCGATGTGCTCTGGTACGGATGCTTGGGCGTCTGCGTCCTGGCGTACTTCGCCTATCAGATCGCCGCCAAGCGTGACGTCGCGGTTACCGTTGGGGAATGATGCTGCGCCACCTGCCTCTCGTACTTCTCGCGATCACTGTCGCTTGCGCTTCACCCACGAAGAGCACGCGCTCGGAGATCACCGTCGCCTCCGACCTGAACAATATGCCGTTCGCCGGCGTGGACGCGGATGGAGGTGCGATCGGTCGCGACGTCGAGATGATGCGCGAGATCGCGCGTCGCATGAACGTGACGTTGACCTGGGCACGTCACGACTTCGACCGATTGATGCCGATGGTCGAGCGCGGCGGCGTCGACGCGGTGTGCGCGACGCTCGGTGTGACACCCGAACGTCAACAGCGCATGGGGTTCAGCACGCCCTACTACCGCACCGCGATCGCGGTCGTGGTGCGCACCGGTGAGGGCGAGCCGACCAGCTTGGCCGAGCTTGGCGACAAGCGTGTCGCCGGTTCGAAGGGCACGACCTCCGAGCGTGCGATCCGGAAGCTCGTCTACGCGATTCCGGTCACCGAGAACGAGAAGGGTGCCCCGTTGATCGACCGATTGACCTCCGGTGATGTCGACGCCGCTGCCATGGACGGGCCGGCGGCCGATGCGCTGGTCGCGAGCAGCAACGGCGCGCTGGCGCGTCTGCCCGAAGACCTCGACACCGAGAACTACGGGATCGCCGTGGATCCCCGGCGGACCGACCTGGTGCAGGCCTTCGATCAAGTCCTGCGCGAGCTGGAATCCAGTGGTTGGCTCGATGCGTTGAACGAGCGATACGGGATCCCGCCGTCGGCCGAACCCGGGTCGTAGGGTCAGAGGCCTTCCCGAAATCCCGTGACGGCATCATCGATACAGCAGAAACGGCTGTCGTCGTGCGTCGAAGGCCTCGCTCTCGGCGCGCCACATCTCGAGCAGCGATTCGGCGCTGGCTCCATTCCGCACGGCTTCGAGCGTGGCCACATCACCGAGCAGACGCTGCATGGCCTCGACGTCCCACTCTTCGGGATGCGTGACGTGGATGGCATGGATCAGATGGGCGGCCATGCGCAGCGGCTCGACGTCCTGGCCCCACTTGGCTCGAATACGCACACCTCGACAGGCCTCGCCCACGAACTCGCGGCTGGTCGGACGAAAGGTCGCCTTCTCGATCATGAGTTGTCCCTTCAGATCGTTCGGCGCAGAAGCGAGGAACGCCGCCAGGACGGACTGTGGATCCATCCACGGTGCACCGACGAGCTCGAACGGCGTCGGGGTCCCGCGCCCGACGGACACGTTCGTCGTTTCGATCAACCCGAGCCCCGGATAGAGCAACACGGACTGGAACGTGGGCAGGTTCGGTGACGGAGGGATCCAGGTCAGGCCCGTGTCGGTCCAAGTCTCCGCGCGCTCCCAACCCTGCATCTCGACGACGCGCAGGTCGAGGTCCAGCTCACGCTCGGCCCGGAACATGCGCGCGAGTTCGCCGACCGTCATTCCGTGTTGCACGGGCAGTTCGTGGAACGCGACGAACGAGCGCAAGCCTTCGTCGAGCACGGGACCCGCCACGCGTAGACCGCCCAACGGATTTGGTCGATCGAGAACGATGAACGCGATGCTCGCTTCGGCGGCGGCCTCCATCGCGAGGCCCATCGTCGAGATGTACGTGTAGAAGCGCACGCCGACGTCCTGGATGTCGAACACGAGGACATCCAGTCCCGCCAGCATCTCGGGGGTCGGGCGGCGCGTCGTGCCGTAGAGCGAATGAACCGGCAAACCCGTCGCTGCGTCGAGCCCCGAGACGATGCCTTCCTCGTCCAGCTCGCCGCCGAATCCGTGCTCGGGACTGAAGAGAGCCACGAGCTCGAACACGTCGCTCTCGGCCATGACGTCGACCGTGCGTCGATCGGCGCCATCGAGGCCGGTGTGGTTCGTGATCAGGCCGACTCGTCGGTCACGCAGGACGTCGAATCGGGACTCGGTCAACGTATCGATGCCACACGTCACCGGATCCGGCTTGGGCGGCGGAGAACCCACGGAAAGGGGCGCGTGACAAGCGACGTACGTGCATCCCGTCCACATCAGGAGAATCACGAGGAGGGTGACGAAGAGGCTGCGCATGACCGGCCCATGCTGGCATACGTCCGCCATGCAACGGAACAGCTCGATTCGGATCTGTCGTGCATGGCGCTAGCCAGGTCCGCGCGAGCTGCCGACCCTCGTTCGATCCGGACTGGGTTCCGGAACGCTCCCAGCGCGCCGGGCTCTAGTCCTCGTCCTCGGCGTCGAGTTGCTTGACCAACGTCTTCGGTGCGATCGCCCGATAGCTCTCGTCGATGTAACCCTTCAGAACCTCGATGTCGGGCATGTCGTGAGGATCGAGGCGGAACGTCACCCAGCCGTGTTTGCCCATGCCGTAGTGCGTCGGCTCCGCGCCCGCCAGGTCGAGCGCGTCGGTGCCGGATTCGGGGAGCTTGCCCCCCAAGCAGACATGGTCGGTCGTGTCGAGTTCATCCCCGAACGTGCAGAAGATCTTCTTGCGGACCTTGATCACGATGCCGCCCCACGGGGAGTCTTCCCATGCTTCCGGATAGGACAGGGCATGCTCACGGAGCAGGTCGTTGATCTTCTTGGCGGCGCGACTCATGGCGGTTCGGATGGGCGGGGCGACTCAGGTCTTGGTTCTGCGCCTGGACTTCGGAGCTTTCGAGGGCGTGAAGTGGCCGAGCCAGTCGCCGACGACGGATTGCAGGCGCGCTGCGTTCAGGCGGTACGTGCGATGGCGTCCATCTTGACGCACTTCGACCAATCCCGCATCCCGCAGCACGCCCAGATGACGCGTCGTCGTCGGCCACGAGCATGCAAACCGTTCCGCGATGTCTCCCGCGAGCATCGCGCCGCCACGAAAGTGCAACGCCATCAGAATGTGGCGACGCTGGGCGTGCGCCAGGGCATCGAAGACGACCTCGAGGTCCTCGAGGGTGCGCGCGGCGTCCTTCTTCCGCGACCTGCCCTTGGGGGACTCAGGCACCCGGCGTGAACGGCTCGAAGTGGGGGAAGCGCATGTCGCTGCAGATCGCGCCCATCGGTTCCCAGACGGCCATGACCTCGGGCATCTGATGCGCGAGCCCGGCGGAGCCGCCGTTCTTCCACTGGTAGATCTCGACGTACTGGCCTTTGGCGTCCGAGCGGCCACCGGGTTCTCCGACTTGCACGCCGCGGAAGTGCTGCGGCGGGTGGTCGGTCGTGAGTCCAGCGCCATGCAGTGCCGGCCAGTGCTTCTCGAGCAGGGCTTCGAACTCGGCTTCGTGACCGGGTTTCACGGTGTAGGTGCAGACGACGGTGACGGGTTGATCTTGGCTCATGCTCAAAGGTTAGCCGTTCTGCTAAACGTCGTGTGGCGGAAATCGCAGCAAGATCGAGGTGCCGGATGCCTGGCGCGCCCATGACTTGTTTCAGCCCCAAGGACTCCCTGCACGGCTCCTGGCTGGTCGACGCTCAGTTCAGCGAGTCGTAGGGCCAGTACCGAGTCCCAGCGATGTTGGCTCGTAGGGCGAGGCCGCTCTCGGTGAACTGGTAGATCTTGACGCCCTTGCGAACCGAGGCTGCCGCGCTGGCTGCTCCGCCGTCCTCGCCGGACTTGGCGGCCGCGTCGGCTTCCCCGCCGACGTCCCAACCGTGGACCAGGAACTCGTCGAACAATTCGCGGTCGTCGAAGACGAAGACGGCGCGGAAGTCCTTGAGACCGAGACCGATACCGACCGAGCCTTCGCCCATGCGCATGTAGGTCGTGGTGCGACGCTTCTGGTCGCGGGCGACGCCGTAGCCTCCACCGCCTCCCACGAAGAGGACCGACACCTGCTTGTTCGTGAAGACCGCATAGCCCTCGCTCGCTTGGACACGCGCACGCGCTTCGGGATGACGTCGGTACAACTCCTGGAGCGTCTCGGTGGCCATCGATTCGATGCTGCTGCGCTTTTGCGAAGGATTCGATCCGGGTGCCGTGCAGGCCGTAGCGACGAGGAGCAAGGTGAGGCTGGCGAGGAGGTTGCGCATGGGATGACTCAGGGACGGGTCGCGACGCGGGTCGGAAGAACGCGCCGGGCGCGGTCTTCCGGACCGCACGTTACCGGTTACCGGAATCCGTGACCGGAATCTCGGTCTCCCAATCGATCCCCTCCCGCCGACCACGGCCGACGTGCTCACGGTGATCGCCCTTCTTCGGCACGCTGTGCGCATCGAGGGCTTTCGTCAGCGTCTTTACGAGGTCCTTGTCGCGGACCTTCGCGATGCCGAGCACCTTGGCGTCCCGGCCATAAGTCTCGGGCTGCAGGACGTAGATATCACCGCCCTTCTTGAAGTCTTCGAAGTCCTCGAGGCCCTTCGTGTCCTCGACGAGGACGTAGTGCGCGCGTCCCGGGATGCCGGTGCTCCACGCGAATTCCGCGAGCTCCTTGCGCAGGCGCTTCACATCCTTGTCCTTCTTGGCGACGCCGACGACCAAGGGCAAGGAGTCACAAGCTGCCACGTTCACGCCGAGGCGCAGGTCCTTGACCGTCGGCAACGCGCGCGACTTGAAGTGCACGGTCGGCTCGTAGACGAACGAGAACTCGTCCATCTTCTCGGCCATGTCTTCGGCGTCCTGGAACACGAAACTGGGGGAGCGCCCGCCACGGCTGATCTGCTCGCCATCGGGATCGAGCAAAGTGAACGTCGTGTTCTCGAGTTCGGATGCGCGTCCACGGAAGTACGTCTTCAGGATCTCGGCCTCCGAGGCACTCTCGTACGTCGCAGGACGCACGCAGATCCAGGCACGGGACGCTTCGACGATCTCGGCGCGAGAGAGGAAACTCCCCTCCGCATTTCGATAGCCGGGTCACCACATGCCCGGCACACCGCTGCACTGCGGCGCGGCGGCATGCACCAGGATCGGCCGATTGGTCCGCTTCGCTTCCGCGAGCGCGTCGTCCAAGTTCGAGTACCAGGCGATGTGCTCCGGCTTGGCGGCTGCGACTTGCGTCTCACCGTCCTGCTGGGGAACACCATCGGATTGCGTCGCTCGCGGTGCCTGGGCGCCCATCAGGACGACCGTGCCGAGCAAGAGAAGGTTGCGGATCATGCGGACACCCTATGCGGTCCTCCGGAAGCGGGCTTCGGTGACCGGCCGAGAATCGTGAGCGCACCCTCATGAGATGGGAACGGTCAGGGCGGCGCC
>JAJDEX010000531.1 GCA_029259575.1 Planctomycetota bacterium
CACCCCAAGTCGAACAGCGGCGTGCAGTGCATGCGCTTCACCTTGCGACTCGGCAACTGGCGCTACCCGTTCATGAAGTTCGTCGTGCAGGAGTACCTGGTGAAGGAGGAGTACTTCTTCTCGGTCGACACCCACGACGACATCAAGATCACGCCGGACATGCCGGACTACGAGGGTTGGCAGGAGATCCGCGAGTTCAACCGGATCCTCAAGGGCACCATCGAGACCGCCTGGGCGGCCGCGGGGTTGCCCACCCACGAGGATCTGCGCGAATTGATGAAGGAACTCGCCCTGATCGAGCGCGCCCCGTCCCGGTCCGCCCGCGTGATCGTGGTCGACGACGAACGGGACGTCGCGCAGGGGCTGGGGGCGGTCCTCGAGGCCCGGGGCTACCAGGTCGACCTGGCCTACGACGGGCAGGAGGTGCTGGATCTCCTCGAAGAGGGGCCCCTTCCGGATCTGGTGATCTTGGACTATGCGATGCCCAAGCTCGACGGCGAGGCGGTGCTGGAGCGCCTCCGGGCCGATTCTCGCACCCAAGCACTGCCGATTCTCCTGGCCACAGCCACCGACATCGACCTCGCCATGCTCCAGAAGGCGACCGGTCTCCTGCGCAAACCGTTCCCGCGGGAACTCCTGTTCCGGATGATCGAGCAGCAACTCGACCCCGACCCTCCCCTCTGATCGGGGCTCCGGGGGCAGGAAAGCTCCGAGCTGGGGAACCTGCCGCGTGGAATCCCTTGGCATGGGGTCCCTCGGCGGGTCCAATGGTGCGCTTCGAACCCCAGAGAGGCGGGTAACAAATCCATGGATTGGGAATCATTCAGCGACAAGGTGGGCTCCTTCGGGGAGCGCGTCGGTCGCGGCCTCAAGGGCCTTTTCGGGTCGGAGAACGAGCGTTTTCTCCGCACCCTCTCGCCGATGCTGACCGAGATCGCCGGTCTGGAACCGTGGGCCCAGGGGCTCGACGGCGACCAGATTCGGGGTGAGGTCCAGGCCTACATGCGCGCCGTCCAGGACGACGGTGTGGAGCTCGACGAGTTCCTGCCCCGCATGTTCGCCCTGACGCGCGAGGCCGCGGTGCGCACCCTGGGCATGCGTCACTACGACGTCCAGATCGTCGGGGGCTACGTCCTGCACCAGGGCAAGATCGCCGAGATGATGACGGGCGAGGGCAAGACGCTCGTCGCCACGTTGCCGCTCGCTTTGAACGCCCTGTCCGGTCGTCCCTGCTGCCTCGTCACGGTCAACGACTACCTGGCCAAGCGCGACGGCAACTGGATGCGCCCCGTCTACGAATACCTGGGTCTGACCATCGAGTCGATCCAGGCGGACATGGACGCGATGACGCGCAAGCCGATCTACGACGCGAACATCATCTACGGAACGAACAACGAGTTCGGCTTCGACTACCTGCGCGACAACATGAAGACGTCCGTGGAGCAGCAGGTCCAGCGCGACCTCTACGTCGCCATCGTCGATGAAGTCGACTCCATCCTGATCGATGAGGCGCGGACCCCGCTGATCATCTCGGGTCCGGCCGAGGACCACATCGGCAAGTACCTCGAGGCCGACAAGATCGCGGTCCAGCTCGTCAAGGACGAGCACTACGAGGTCAAGGAGAAGGAGCGCTCCGCGTCGATGACCGAGGCCGGCATCATGAAGGCCCAGGAGCTGCTCGGCATCGAGTCGTTCTACGAGCCCGGACACGAGGACTGGCCGCACTACCTCGAGAACGCGATCCGCGCGTACGAGCTCTACAACAACGACAAGGAATACGTCGTCGAAGCCGTCCAGGACCAGCGCACCGGCCAGACGACGACCGAGGTCGTCATCGTCGACGAGTTCACCGGCCGCAAGATGGCCGGCCGACGCTGGTCGGACGGTTTGCACCAGGCGGTCGAGGTCAAGGAGAAGCTGAATCCCAAGCAGGAGACGCAGACCCTCGCGACGATCACCTTCCAGAACTACTTCCGGATGTACGACAAGCTGGCCGGCATGACCGGTACGGCGCTCACGGAAGCCGGCGAGTTCCACAAGATCTACGACCTCGACGTCGTCAGCATCCCGACCAACGTCGCGATCACGCGCGCGGACCACACGGACAAGGTCTATCGGACCGAGCCCGAGAAGTGGGAGGCCATCTGCGACGAGCTGGAGGACCTGCACGAGGCCGGTCAGCCCGTCCTCGTCGGCACCGCATCCGTCGAGATGTCCCAGAAGGTCTCCAGCCTGCTGACCGAGCGCAAGGTCAGGCACGAGGTGCTCAACGCCAAGAACCACGAGCGTGAGGCCTCCATCATCGCGATGGCCGGTGCGCGTGGTGCGGTGACGGTCGCCACGAACATGGCCGGTCGGGGTACCGACATCAAACTCGGCGGCAACTTCGAGTACCTGCTCGATGAAGCGCTCCAGTCGAAGGGCTTGGTCGTGGGCGACGAGGACCAACTCGAAGAGATCGACCAGGTGCGCTCCGAGCTTCGCGAAGAATGCGATCGCCTCGAAGCCGAAGTCATGGACCTCGGTGGCCTCTACGTGCTGGGCACCGAACGCCACGAAGCCAGGCGCATCGACAACCAGCTGCGCGGCCGTTCCGGACGCCAGGGCAACGCGGGCACCAGCCGCTTCTTCCTGTCGCTCGAGGACCCGCTGATGCGGATCTTCTACAGCGATCGCGTGAAGAGCATGATGAAGTCCCTCGGCATGAAAGAGGGCCAGGAGATCGAGTCCAAGATGGTCTCGAACGCCATCGCGCGCGCGCAGAAGAAGGTCGAGGATCGCAACTTCGAGATCCGCAAGTCGCTCCTCGAGTACGACGAGGTGATGGACCAGCAGCGCAAGAACATCTACGGCGTGCGCCAGGAGGTGCTCGAGTCCATCGGACTCAAGGACAAGGCGCTGCACATGATCGAGAACTGCCTCGATCGTTCGGTGGCGGTTCACATCGAGGATCCCGACGGCCTCAAGGAGTGGTGCCTGAAGACCTACGGTCTCGAGATCGCCACCTCGGACGCCGAGCTCGCGGCCGACCCCGAACACCCGAACTTCCAGCCGATCCTCGAAGCCCTGCGCGCTCGCTACGACGAGCGCGAAGCGACCTTCGGTGACGAGTTGACGCGTCGGATCGAGTCGTACCTGATCCTCAACGCCATCGACAGCAAGTGGAAGGACCACCTCAAGGCGGTCGACGCCCTCAAGGCCGGTATCGGTCTGCGTGGCTACGGCCAGGAGGACCCGAAGACGGCCTACAAGAAGGAGGGCACGAAGCTCTTCCAAGAGCACTTGCTGCCCGCGATCGAGGACGAGGTGGCCAGCCTCGTGCTCCGCATCCAGGTCGGTCGACCCCAGCCCGCCGAGGGCGAAGAGGCCCCGGAAGGTGACGAGGGTGAGGCGACCCCGGACGCCGCCAGCGCGCTCCAGCCCAAAGGCATGGTCAGCGGCGGCGGCAATCCGAACCAGGGCGGCATGATCACCGGCCCCGACGGCCGGCAGTACACGCAGGAACAGGTGGCCCAGATCCGTGCGCGTCAACAGCAGATGATGCGCCAGGCGATGCGCCCCGCGGCCCCGGCTTCGGCGGCGTTCGACGTGATGCGTCGACGCCAGGCCGTCGCGGCCCAACAGCAGGCGGCTCAGCAACAGGCAGGCCAAGCGGAATCCGGTGGTGGTGGAGGTGCGGCGAGTGCCGCGTCCGCGCCGCCGAAGGCCGCCCCGGCCCGCCCTGCGCCGCCCGCCAAGGAACCCATCGCCGGCCTGTCGCCCGAGGAGATGGAGGCCATCGGGCGCAACGATCCGTGCCCGTGCGGCAGCGGCAAGAAGTACAAGAAGTGCCACGGGTGATCGCGACGGTTTCCTCCGTCCCGAACACCCCTGGCCGGTCGGCCGACCGCGCAGGAGACGAGCCTGCGGTTCCGCTTTCCCCGTCGCGCGCCGGCCGCCTTTCCCGGTCCCGAGCGGACCACCCGGATCGCGAGTGACTCTCGAAATGGAAGTCACTCGCAATGAAGTCGGTGCGTTCGAGGACGTGGGCACCCCGCCCGCACCGCTGACGGCGGATGCGAACCCGGGGGCCTGGCTCGGCTTCCTGTACTGGGTCTACGACGGACTCTGGCTCGCGGTGCTCCTGGTGCTGTCGCCCTGGTGGGGGACGCGCGCTCTGCTCGAGAAGCCGTTCCGCGCGATGTGTCGTCAGCGCCTCGCGCGCGACACGCCGCAGTTGCCCGCCTCCGGTTCGCGCACGCGCTTCCTCGTGCACGGCGTCTCGGTCGGCGAGATCAAGGCCACGAAGAGCCTGGTCGCGGCGCTGCGGGAACGCGGCGAGGTGATCATCACCGCGTCCACCGACACGGGCATGGAGGTCGCGCGGCAACAGTACCCGGACCTGCACGTCGTGCGCTTCCCGCTCGATCCGCGCTGGGTGATCCGACGCTTCATCGACCGTTTGAAGCCCGACATCGTCGTACTGATGGAACTCGAGGTCTGGCCGAACTTCCTGCGTGTCGCGAACAAGCGCGGCATCCCGTGCGCCATCGCTTCCGGTCGGATCACGCCCTCGAGCGTGAAGAACTACAGCAAGTTCGGTCGCACGCTCTCGCAGTTCTGCCGCATCACCGTGTTCGCGGCCCAGAACGAGGAATACGCGCGTCGCTTCGTCGACCTGGGGGCGACCCCGGATCGCGTGGTCGTCACCGGCAACGTCAAGGTCGATGGGCTGCGCGTGGGGGATCTACCCGCCGACGGACCCGGCGCGGACATGGCGCGTTGGATCGCAGCGGCTCCGGGTCAGCCGGTGCTGGTCGCCGGAAGCACGCACGACCCTGAAGAGCAAATGGTGTTGACCGCGTTCCTCGGTCCGCACCAAAGTGCGCCGTCGAGCGGGGTTCCTCCGCGCGTGATCCTGGCGCCGCGACACCCACCGCGCGCCGAAGACCTGGCCGAGACCCTCAAGGCCTCCGGCCACGACGTGCAGCGTCTGACCGAGCTCCGGTCCGGCGCTCAGGAACTGGACACCACACGACCGCTCCTGGTGGACACGATCGGCGAGCTCGACGCGATCTACGCCGCGGCGACCCTGGCCTACATCGGGGGCAGCCTCATCGAGCACGGCGGACAGAACATGCTCGAGGCCGCCGCGCGCGGATGTCCGACCCTGTTCGGTCCCCACGTCGCCAACTTCACGCAAGAGGCCAGGCTGCTCATCGACGCCGGCGCCGCCGTCCAGGTCCAGGACGTGGACGAGTTGGGGACGAAGGTCCGCGAGTTGCTTGCGGACCCCGCGACGTTGGAGCAGATGGCCCGAGCGGGCCTGGCTGCGGTGGCTGCCCAGGGCGGCGCGACCTCGCGGACCTTGCGAGCCCTGGAGCGTCGTTGTGGCGTTCCGACGGAGCCCCGAACCGGCCGGGGCTGAACCACGGCCGTCGTCGGTGGGGTCGGGGATTCCCTGGGTGTGGGGGCCCAGAGGGGGCTGGCCGGGCTCTCCGGGCGTGCCTCGGCTCGTTTCGAACGGCTGGATCGACAAGGACCTGCGCACAGGGGCGTCGGAAGGTGGCCCAGGCGGCATCTCGCAGATAGAATCTTCCGCCCGGTCGACCGGCCTCCAGCTTCGCTTGGATGCATGCCGATGATCGGAGACCGGCCTTGCCCGGACCTCACATCGAGCTCCCTGGACAGCATCCAGGGCTCATCCGACACCATCCTGGGCCGCGATCCACGCGGTCCCACGACCCCTATCTGCCCACATGGCCCGCACCCTCTTCACCTCCGAGTCCGTCTCCATGGGCCACCCCGACAAGGTGGCCGACCAAGTCTCGGACGCGATCCTCGACGCCCTTCTCGCCCAGGACCCCGAGAGCCGGGTCGCTTGCGAGACGATGGTCACCACTGGAATGGCGGTCGTGGCCGGTGAGATCACCACCAAGGCGATCATCAACTACCAGGACATCGTCCGCGCCACCATCGCGCGGATCGGCTACACGGACGACGCTTTCGGCATCAACGCTTCGACGTGCGCCGTGCTCGTGTCGATCGACAAGCAGTCGCCCGACATCAGCCAAGGCGTCACCGCCGGTGCCGGCCTCCACGCCGAGCAAGGTGCTGGCGACCAGGGCCTGATGTTCGGCTACGCGTGCAACGAGACGCCCGAGCTGATGCCCTTCCCGGTGCACTACTCGCACCTGCTCGTCGCCAAGATGGCGGAGCTGCGCCAGAGCAAGAAGCTGGCTTGGTTGCGCCCCGACAGCAAGAGTCAGATCACGGTCGAGTACGAGGACGGCAAGCCCGTGCGCGTGCACACCGTCGTCATCTCGACCCAGCACGATGAAGAGGTCAACGGCAAGTCGACCGAGGCCGACGTGCTCGCCGAGATCAAGAAGGAGATCATCGAGAAGGTCATCAAGGTCGTCATCCCGGCCGAGATGCTCGACGCCGACACGATCTACCACGTCAACCCGACCGGCAAGTTCGTCATCGGTGGTCCCCACGGGGACTGCGGCCTGACCGGTCGCAAGATCATCGTCGACACCTACGGCGGCATGGGCCGTCACGGTGGGGGCGCCTTCTCCGGCAAGGACCCGTCCAAGGTCGACCGCTCCGCCGCCTACGCCGCCCGTTGGGTCGCCAAGAACGTCGTCGCCGCCGGCCTGGCCGATCGCTGCGAAGTGCAGCTCTCCTACGCCATCGGCGTCGCGAAGCCGCTCAGCGTTCTCGTCGAGACCTTCGGCACCGCCACGGTCGACGAAGAGACGATCTCGAACGCCGTCAACAAGGTCTTCGACCTCACGCCCTCCGGCATCATCAACGCCCTTGGCCTGAAGGCCCCGATCTACGAGGTCACTGCGTATCACGGTCACTTCGGACGTGAGGGCTTCAGCTGGGAGTCGACGTCCAAGGTGGATGCGCTTAAGGAAGCTGTTGGTGCTGCGGTCTAGTGTTGCCGCGGCTGGACCCGCGGCACCAGAGATAGGAGTGCCGCGGCCCCGCCCGCGGCCCCAACGCGTCTAGCGTCACGGTGAACCTGGTCACACTGGCGACACGGTGACCCCTGCGACCCAGTCACCCTGCGACCCAGTCACCCTGCGACCCACTCCCGGGCTCAACAGCGAACCCGCACCTGGCCACAGAGCGACCGAGGCCCACCCCCTCAGTCACCGCATGACCCCCGCAACGGCCGGGGCTCCCCAAGGAGCCCCGGCCGTTCGCATTCCCACCCCAGAACAGCGCACGCAACCCGTTGCGTGACTCCCCAACGCCCCTCGGGTAGGGTGGTCGTCCTCCTCCCCCGAAGAGACCCATGCAAACCCGCAACGCAACAGCCCCCTCCCTCGGATCCACCCTGGGCCGTAACCTCCGCGCCGGCTTCACGCTCATCGAGCTGTTGGCCGTGATGCTGATCATCGGCATCCTGATGACCTTCCTGTTGCCCAAGGCCTCCGCTGCCATCGAGCGCGCACGGGTCACCGCCTGCCGAGCCAACCTGCAGAAGATCGGCACGGGCCTGGTCTCCTACCAGGCTCAGTACGACCGCTGGCCCCGCCGCGGCGGCGTCGGCTTCTTCAGCGCGCTCGTCTACGAGAAGGTGTGGGACCAGTCCGAGGCGGACAGCGAGACGATGTCCTGCCCCTCGATCGACTCGAACTACCTGACGCCCGCCCTCGAGGGCATTCCGATGGAGGAGTGGTACGCCGAGCGCGATCGCATCGACGGCGGCTACTCGGCCTACGCCGGCCGCGACATCAAGAACCATCCCCTGCGCAAGAAGAACCTCGACTCGAACGTCATCCTCGTGGCGGACGACAACGATGGCGGGGCGAACCACAAGACCTCGACCAACGTGCTCTACGGGAACTTCGGGGCCCGGACGATCGAGTTCATGAACGAGGTGGACGCGGGCAACGTCACCGAAGAGGACGAATTCATCCGCGTCGGCCCCGACTCACCGATCGAGGCGCTGCGCGTCCTGACGCTGAACTGATCGCCCGTGGAACGGGCCGAGCGGCTCACTCCTATCTCGGACGACGGGGGACCCACGCACCGGCGTAGGTCCCCCGTTCCGCATCGGGCGCGCCTCGTACGCTGGAAACCCCGCGAAACTGGCGGCACCGTTCGCTAGTTTGGCGGCCCCCCCCAAGACGCGCGGTCCCGATCCTTACGGCTGTTCGCGCGCCCTGCCCAACCAGAACGACTGCCCATGCCCGCCCTCCTCAAGGCCATGCGACCCCACCAGTGGGTCAAGAACGTCTTCGTCCTGGCAGCCCTTGTGTTCTGGTTGGCCGAGCGCTTCCAGCTGGGGGACTTCAGCTTCGCCGCGCACCAGGGAACGATCGGCCGCGTCGCCCTCGCCCTGATCGGGTTCTGTCTGGCGTCCAGCTCGATCTACCTGCTGAACGACATCCTCGATCGCGAACAGGACCGCCAGCATCCGATCAAGCGTCATCGCCCCATCGCCGCGGGCGCGGTTTCGATCGAGGCCGCCAGCGCGCTGTGCGTCGCCGCCGCGGTCGGCGCTCTGGTGCTGGGTTGGATCACCAGTACCGATCAAGGGAACGTGGCGTTGGTGCTCGCTGCCTACATGGTCCTGAACCTGCTGTACTCGCTGAAGCTCAAGCACGTCGTTCTGGTCGACGTCTTCTGCATCGCGACCGGGTTCATGCTGCGCGTGGTCGCCGGTGGCTTCGCGGCCGGCGCACCGGTGTCCAAGTGGTTGATGCTGTGCACGTTCTTCCTGGCGCTGTTCCTGGCGCTCTGCAAGCGCAAGGCCGAGATCGACCTGCTGGGATCCGACCGGGGCGAGCACCGCAAGATACTGCTCGAGTACACCCCTGCCTTTCTCGACCAGACGACGGTCGTGTTGGCCGCGTGCGCCATCCTCAACTACACGATGTACACCGTCGACAAGGACACGGTGGCGCGGCTGGGTGACGACCTGGTCTGGACCGTTCCCTTCGTGGTGTTCGGCCTGTTCCGCTACCTGCTGCTGGTGCAGAAGCAGGAGGGCGGCGGCAGTCCCTCCAAAGTGCTGCTCGGCGGCGATGTGACGTTCGCGCTCAACGGGCTCGCCTGGCTCGCCGTGGTGTTGTTCATCCTGTTCCGATGAACCTCGGACGCGGCACCCCCGGCTCCTAGTCCAGCAGTGCGTCGATGCGTCCGCGCATCAACTGCGCGCGACGATCGCGTCGGTCCCGGGCCTTGGCCGTGTCCGGGATCTCACCCGGCCTCGGAGCCAGGACGTTCCATGCGCCCAAGGCAGCCTGGAAGGCCGTCTTCCCCTGGGTGGCGCCTTGCGTGAGCCAGGTGGCGAGCGCGACCTCGGCTTCGGTGGCGTCGAGCTGGCCGTCGAGCCGTTCGACGAGATAGCGCGCGACCGCGTCCCCGTCGTGCAGCAGGACGCGCGCGGTCGCGGCGGTCATGCGCAGTCCGGGCAGGTTCTTGGTCACCGCCTCGTCGTACACCTCGACGAGCGTGGGCAGGGAACTCTCCAACCCGAGGCGTCCCAACGCGCGCGTGGCCGCGTTGCGCAGCTCGAAGGACTGCGTGGGCTGTGCGGCCTCGATCAGACCGCTCTCGACCGAAGGGTCGCCGACACGACCCAGCGCTTCGGCCGCGGCGGGACCGGCGATGGGATCGGCCAGAATGGCGAGCAGGGCCGGGGCGGCTTCCGACGCGCGCTGGCCCATGCGCTCGAGCACCTGGCTGCCGTGCAGGCGAATGTACGGATCGGTGTCGTTCAGCGCTGCTGCGATCTCGCGGGCGGCCCAGGGACCCAGGCGACTGAGCGTGAAGCGACTGTCGTCGACGGGGCGCAGCTGGAACGTCTCGCCCGAGAAGTCCGGGACGAGGCGCCACAGGGCTCCGCGAAGCGCGTCCGAGGGCTCATGGACGCGTAGGCCCTGGTTGGGGGGACCGTTCCAGAGCTCGATGATCTCGTCCGTGCTGCGACCCAGCTCGGCCTCGATGGCGTCCAGTTGCGTGGCAGCGATCGTGGCGAGGGGCCCGCCGTTCTTGGCCATGTCCTGCACCGTCTGCAGGGCGCTGTAGTTCGAGAAGCGTGCGAGGGCCACGGCGGTCCACACGACGCACTCGGCGTCCTTCTCGTACCGCAACCGCCCGACGAGTTCCGGAACGCAGCGATCCTGGTTCGTGAGCCCCAGGTCCAAGATGGCGCGGCGGCGCAGCCAGGCTTCCGGGAGTTGGTCGACCAGGTGGATCAAGCGCGCCGCAGCGACGGGCGTTCCGATCACACCCAACAGTTCACACGCCGCGAGGCGCTCCGCCTCATCGGCTTCGACGTCCGCGGCCAGACCGGTCAGCGGCGCCGCAGCGCGATCGCCGAATCCTGCGATCTCTACGAGGGGCGCGTTGCGCAGATCGCCCGTGGCCTGCGCGCGGGTCGCGGCGAGGTCACGGACGGCGCGCGTCGTCTCGGCGTCGACCCCGGGCGGCTCGGGCAGGTCCGCCGCTGGGCCGAACTGCGCGATGCGTTCAAGGGTGATGTCGCGAAAGGGTTCGGCCTGTGCAGCGTCCTTGCAGCCCGGGACGCTCAGCGCAGTCAGGCCGAGCACCGAGACGAGAGCCAGCGTGGCGACCGAGGACTTCAAGGCTCCACCGTGATGAGGTGCACCAACTGGGCGTCGGACTCGGGGTCGTCCACGGTCTCGGTGTGCCGCGCATCGCCCGTGGACGGATCTCGGTAGTACGGCGTCAACTTGTAGAAGAGGGCGACCTCGACGGCACCCGCGGACTCGGGTCCGGTGTCGATGTGCATCGTCTTCAGCGAATCCTCGTGCGGCCGCGCGTGCAGCAACGTGGGGAGGATGTCCGGTTCGGACCGATAGGGATCGCGGATGCGGTACAGGTGGGTCCAACCGCCCTTCACGTGCGCACCCGCGGCGGGGCGCCAGAAGAGGTCGGCGGCGCGCGAGCGCTCGTCGGTGGGGAAGGCGTGGCCTGCTCCGATGTTCTCGATCTCGACCGTCACGCCTCCGTCGGCGTCGCGCGTGCCGCGCAGTTCGACCGCCGACTTCACGAGTTCGATGTCGTGCCCGCCGACCATGGCGTGGAC
>JAJDEX010000532.1 GCA_029259575.1 Planctomycetota bacterium
CGAGATCGTCGCCGCCAACGCCATCGGATCGCGACCGAGGGCGAGGGCGCACGACAGGGCGAGGCCCAGGTTGTCCCACTGGAACGCGCCGGGGACCGTCAGGTGTTCGACCGCACCCAGGTCCGTGCCTTCGGCGACGAAGCGACCGTTCATCCGGGTGTGCCCAGTGCCGGGACCGAACGGCAGAACGCGAACGTCGTCGCGCGTCGCGAACGTGGCCTCACCGACGCACGCTGTCGGCACGAGCGCCGTGCCTCCTTCGCGGATCAGGTCGAGCACGCGCGCCTTGGCGGCCGCATAGGAAGCGAGGTCGGCGTGCCGCTCCAGGTGATCGGCCAAGACGTTCGTGATGGCCACGAGCTCGACGTGGTCGCGCGGCCCGGGTCGCAGGGCATCCAATTGGTACGAGGACACCTCGAGCACCGACGTGTCGTTCGGTCCGATCTGATCGATCACGTCCAGCAGCGAGCGCCCCAGGTTCCCGCCGACGTGCGTCCGCGATCCAGGACCATCCGTCGCTTGCAAGAGCTGGCCCAGGAAGTGCGTCGTCGAGCTCTTCCCTTGGGTTCCCGTGACGAGGACCACGCGTCCGGGCAGGGCGTCGAGCGCCCATTCGAACTCACTGGTGATGGTCACGCCCGCGTCGCGAGCGATGCCGAGAAAGCGGTTGTCGAGCGGAACGGCGGGGTTGGCGACGACGTGGTCCGCGTCGCGGAAGTCCTGTTCCCGGTGCTCGCCGAGCACCAGCTGGACGGGGACGTTGGCGAGGGCTTCGAGCGACGGCGCCAGCGTCTCCGCATCGCGCAGGTCGGTCACGCAGACGCGCGCGCCGTGGGCATGGGCCCAGCGCGCTGCGGCGACCCCTCCGCCGAACAGGCCGAGGCCCATGACGGTCACCCGCGCGCCGGCGAGGTCGCTCCCCGCGTGCGAGTCCTGGTGCGTCATCGGGGACCTCCGCCACGGTTCGGAACGGAGTCGTCCGGTGCCGGTACCTCGGGAGGCGTGTCGATCGGACCGGGAGGTGCGACCTCGTTCAAGGCTTCCGCCGCGGCCGCTTCCTCCGCAGCGATGCGTTCGAGTTCCGCTTGGTACGCGGCGCCGAGTTCGCGCTCGGACAGGTGCAGCGCATGCGCTTCGTCCGCGAAGTTCTCGATGTCCGGCAGGGTGACCTCTTCGGACATCGGCGACAGGTGGATGTGGAACGTGGGGCGCGTCACCGGTCGGATGGGGAGCAGGACCTCGGTCACCAGATCCAGCGGGAACCGTGAGTACCACGGCGTCTTCAGTTCGATCGGTTCCGACCACGTGTCGTAGCCGTCGAGGTACAGGGACAAACGTCGGTCGCCGTAGTGCTCGAACGGGAACTCGAGCGG
This sequence comes from Planctomycetota bacterium, assembly GCA_029259575.1. GTDB lineage: Bacteria > Planctomycetota > UBA1135 > UBA1135 > JAJDEX01. Next base: position 1,374 of record JAJDEX010000532.1, read on the forward strand.
CGTGACTCCGATGATCTCCTCGTCGAGTCGGACGAGCGCTTCGGAGGGCGTCGACTCGACGACCAGGATGCGCTTCGCTCCGCATGCGGAGAGGCCCAGAGTCAGCAGGGCGAGTGCGCAGATCGAAGGCAGGACCCGGAGGATCCGATGCATGGGTTGAGCGGTGCGAAGTTGCATGCGGGCGACCGATCGTGGACGCGATCGAAGCTCCTCATCGTAAGGCCTCGGGCCCGAACTTCCGTACACCTCTCCAGCGCGGATGGTGGAGAACATGGACGTCGCGGATCCGGTTCGTCAGCGGTCGACCGAGGCGAGTTCGCGAACGCATAGGACCTGGTCCACACCCGGGTCCTCGAGCGGAGGCCTACCGGAACCGCGAACGCCAAGTGGGTTGGCCCAAGTGAGATGGCCCAAATGAGATGGCCCAAATGAGATGGCGGAGAGGGCGGGATTCGAACCCGCGGTCCCCTAACGAGGACACCACATTAGCAATGTGGCGCATTCAGCCGCTCTGCCACCTCTCCGCGGCGGCGCGAGAGCGTAGCGCCTGATCCCGTGTGCGGCAAGGATCGTTGACCCCCTCTGAGGCATTCCTGGGTGCCCCAGGGGGTCCCGCAGGACTCGAGTGAAGAAGTCGGTGGGTTTCCGCCTAGACTGCTACCCCCGAATCCGTATTCACGGACTAGGTGCAGCCATGTCGTCGGTCCAGGAATCCCAGTTCAGCCCGCCCTCGTCGGAACCCCTGCCGGAGGCCTATGCGCCGCCCGAGCGCGTGCCCGGCGGCCCCCGACTCATCTCGTTGCGTCACGCCGGGTTCCAGCTCTGGTTGGTCAACGTGGCCTTGGGCATCCCGGTCGCCTTCCTGGTCATCAAACGAACCTATGGGGACCACCCGGTCGGCACGCGGTTGTTCCTGGCTCTCGCGATCCTCGCCTGGGTCGCGGCCCTCGCGATTATCCCCGGACTCGGGATGCTGATCGTTCACAAGATTGGCCTGCGGGGTGATCGCTGGCGCTGGATCGGATTCGGTCAAGCCTCCTTGGGCGCTTGGTTCCTCGCCCTGCTGTACACCGACACGATCGTCTACCGGCTCCTTGGCTACCACCTGAACGGGTCCTTCCTGAACGTCATCTTCACCAAGGGTTCAGGCGACGCGATCGTGCTGGGACCGTACGTCTACCTGACGGCTGCGACTGTGATCTTGGGGCTGACCTTCTTGCAGGTGATGTTCTGGCGCTGGCGCGTGCAGAGGGTCGAGTTGCGTGAGGACGCGGGTCGGCGTCAGGCCTTGGCCTTGCGCCCGAGGTTCATGACGTGCGCGTTGCTGTTGCCCGTCATCTTTGCACGGGAAGTCATTTACACCGTTGCCCACTTCAACGGCGACCAAATCCTGGTTCACGCGGCTTCCGACCACTACCCAGGCCTCGACGTGCGCGTCGCCAGGCCGATCGAGCTGGACCTGCGCCCCGAGGAGGGGACCTTGGCCTGGCCCAAGTCGCGCCCCGTGCTGGATCCCGACGGGCCCCGACCGAACCTGTTCCTGTGCGTGCTGGACTCCTGGCGCGCGGATTCGTTCACGCCCGAGCTGACCCCGAACCTCTTCGAGTTCTCCGCGGGTGCGCGGACGTTCCAGGACCACCTCTCCAGCGGCAACGCCACCCGTTTCGGCCTGTTCGGGATGCTTTACGGGCTGCACGGCTCCTACTGGACCCGCGCGCTCGAGACGCGCACGCCGCCGACCTTGGTCGAGACGTTGCAGGACGCGGGTTACGACATTCGCGTCATCTCGGCCGCGTCGATGAACTTCCCCGAGATGCGATTGACCGCTTGGGCCTCGCTCGACGCGGACCAGGTCGTGGACAGCTTCCGCGACGACTCGGGTCGCATGCTGAGCCGGGCGGACGTCAAGGACATGTACGTCGCCGCAGAGATCGAGCGCTGGATGGACGAGCGCGAGGCGACCGGCGATTCGCGCCCGTTCTTCGCCTTCGTCCTGCTCGACTCGCCGCACCAGCCGTACTTCAATCCCGGCGGTCCGTACCAGCCGACCGTCGATGCGCTGAACTACATCCAGATGGGACGCGTGCAGGAAGGGCCCGAGGTCAAGGACCTGCAGCTGCGCATCCACAACACCTATCGCAACTCGGTCATGCATGCGGACCGCGTGGCGGGTGGCATCATGGACTCGCTCGGCGAACGGGACCTGCTCGACGACACCGTCGTGATGATCACCGGCGACCACGGCGAGGAGTTCTTCGAACACGGCGTTTGGGGGCACACCTCGAACTTCACGCCCGAACAGGTGCACGTGCCCTTCTACATGAAAGGGCCGGGCGTGAAACCGGGCGTCGAGTCGCGGCCGACCTCGCACCTGGACATCTCCGGCACGCTGCTCGAGATGCTCGGCGCGGATCCGGACCTGCGTGGCGACTACACCTTGGGCGAGAACCTGTTCGAGCCGTTGGTGGATCGCGATCGCGTGATGGGGGCCTGGGCGCACCTCGGCGTGTGGACCAAGGAGGGCATCTTCCGCCTGCCCTTGGAGCCCGAGAGCGACGTGCTGGGCGTCTACGACCAGGATTGGCAGCTGCATCCGGACGGCGTCGAGCGCATCGATCGGATGCGCGCGACCCTGGAGTCCGTCGGTGAGGAGTGCCAGCGCTTCCTCGACCTGCCGTGAGCCGAGTCCTTTCGCGCGCGCTTCTGGCGTTCGTCGTCCTGGTGATCTCGCTCGGCGTGCGTGCGGCGAACGAGACCCGCTTGATGCACGGTCCAGGCGTCGCAGGTGCTTGGGCGACCTTGGATCCGGACGGTCACTACCACATGCGCCGGCTCGAGCGCGCGCTCGAGGACGGTGGACACGTCGCGGGCACCGATCCCTGGCTCGCGCATCCCTCCGGCGCCACCGGCGAGGGCACCCCGATCCCGTGGCCGCCGTACGCGACCCAACTCTTGTGGCTCGGCGCGGCACCCTTCGCGCCCGACGATCCGGGTGAGCGTCGCGACTTCGTCGAACGCTACGTCGGCACCGCGCCGATGGTCTTCAGCGTACTCGTCTCCGCGTTGCTGGCGTTGGCCGCAGCCAGCCTGGTCGGGCGGGGCGAGGAGCGGTCCGAACCCGTCGCCTGGGGCGCCGGACTGGCCGCCGGTCTGTATCACGCGTTCGCCTTCGGCGCGATCCGCTACGGCAACTGGGGCGTGGGGGACCACCACGCATTGGTCGCGTTGTTCCAATCGTTGCTCTTCCTGGGCGTCGGGACCGGCCTCGCGCGCGGGTGGCGGATCAAGGGCGGCATCGCTGTCGGGCTCGTGCTCGGGTTGGCGCTCGGGACGTGGGTGGCGTCCGCCCTGTACGGCGCGATCGTGGCGCTCGCGATCGGAGCCGCGACGATGCGCGCGCGAACCCAGGGACGTATCGCGGCGCACTTCGGCACGGGCCTGTGCGCCGGAGCGCTCCTGGCGATGTTCCCCGCGGTCCTGGCGAGCCCGTGGACCGGCGCGGAGTGGTTGAACCTGTCCACCGTACACGCCGCTTGTTTGATGAGCGGGATGATCGTGTTCCGCGCGGCCGCGTGGATGGCCTCCGACGCGCGACGCCGCGGTCTGCTCGGGGCCGTTCTGCTCCTGGTCGTGCTGGTGCTGGCGATCCCGGGCACGCCGCCGGCGGACGGGTTGCGCGCCGGTTTGGATTGGAGCAGCGGGGCCAACGCGTTCATGGGACGCATCAACGAGTCGCAGCCCCTGCCGCTCGTCGGCGCCACAGCGTGGAAGTGGCTCGGACTCGGCCTGTTCGTCGTTCCGGTCGCCGTCATCGTCGCCTGCGGGCACGCGATCGCGCGCGGACGCATCGAGTTGTCGCCCTGGGTGATCGCGACGCCGTTGCTCCTGTGGATGGCCCTCGAGCAACGACGTTTCGCCGAGGCCGCCATCGTTCCGCTGGCCGTGTTGTTCGGTTGGATGGTCGCCCTGCTGGCGCGCTATTGCTTGCGCAAGTGGCCCGCACGGATTCATTGGGTCGCGCTGACCGGGATCCTGGGCGTCCTGGCGAACGGGCCCGTCGCTTGGGACTCGTGTCTGCGACTGACCAAGTTCGGATCGTTGGGCGAGACCCGACGCATGCAGCAGCACCGCGGTCTGCGCGAACTCGCGGTGATTCTGCGGGATCAGCCCGGCGAGGGCGCCGTATTGGCGCACTGGGATCGCGGTCACCTGATCGAGTGGGTGGGGGGCCGGCCGACCGTGGCGACGGGTTTCGGTTCGTACCTCGGCGAGGATGCGCTGCTGGATCCCTGGCGCTTCTTCCTGGAGACCGATCCGAAGCGCGCGGAGTTGATTCTGATCGCGCGCAAGGTCCGCTTCGTCCTGGCCGAGCACCCGGCGAACCACAACCTCGAGTCGATGGCGGCCGCGGTGCATGGGCCCCGGGCCGACATCTGGACCGCGAGCGCCGCGGACGGATCCTCACCCTGGATCGACTCGATGGCCGCACGGTTGTCGAATGCGGACGCGGCGCAGTTGGGGCGTGATGTCGGCTACCTGCGACTGATCGCGCGCAAGGACCACGGTTTCCTGTACGAGCGCGTGCAAGGTGCGATCGCCCAGATCCAGGGCGAGCCGGGCGAGCGATTGGAGGTGCGTGCGCGCATCCCGATGGCGGAAGGCGGCGGACCGGACTTCGAATGGAAGGTCCGCACGGTCGCGGATGCCAACGGGATCGCGCGGTTGCGCGTGCCCTATGCGACACGTGCGGACGGGGCGGGTGCCCTGTTCTGGACGTTCGGCGAGCGCTCGGGGCAGAACACGGTCTCCACGACGGCGGTGACCGAGGGCTCGATCGTGCCCCTGCGCTGACTCGCCGGATCGGGGGAGTTTCGGGTCGAGGTGTTCGCGAAGAAGGGCCCGCTGCTGGACCTGCCTCTGGACCCGCTGCTGGA
>JAJDEX010000533.1 GCA_029259575.1 Planctomycetota bacterium
TGGAAATGGGTATTTTTCCAATAACCTGAGATGGATCGGTGAAAATCCCTTCCGGCATTTGCGTGAGATTGACATTTTTTAATGTGATGTCTTCAGCGGTCAGTGGCCGGCCCTGTGTAAGTGGTCGCGCAACATGAACGACATCCGCCATTACCTGGACGTCTACCTGAACATAAATCGTCCATGATACTTGACTGTTACAGCGTACACCCACTGACGAATTTCCCCACAAGCGGCCGCCGGTCGGTATGAATGGTTCTAATTTCGGACAATTAGGCAGCGTTATTCGATTGTCAATTTTGCCCGGGTTTACAAAAACCTGTCCTGGCAGTCCTGTTGTCTGGTCATAAACATACGCTTCTACTGTTTTGAGAATTTCCGGCATTTGTTGAAATTCCGTCGATTTTTGATACGCCGCTGCAGAATTAGCAACAAAAAAACCAGCTAATAGTAAGAAGCTGGAACAGCAAATAAATGTATCTTTCATTGAATATGTTTAACCTGAGTTAAAACTTGAGCAGGCCGCCTTTAACTGCAACTTTTGCCATCCTCCGGCAAATTTTGCCGACACCTGTGCATAGTAGCCAGATAATTCATTAGATATAAGAAAAGATAAAGGTAGTTTCAGGTGTTATTCATTCGTTCACTACCAATACAGTAGGAATAGCATGGTTGGCATGATTAATGCTTACGACATATATAACGATTCATTTAGGGGAATCAAATGACCAGTAAACTTGATAACGCATTAAATTTTCACCAGACCGCACTCAATGTCCGGGCTGCCCGGCAGGAACTGTTGTCCAGTAATGTCGCCAACGGTGATACGCCCAACTATAAGGCGAGGGATATTGATTTCTCGAGCGTATTAAGTGATGCGCTGTCATCGAATATAAAAAAAACTGGCCTGACAACAACTTCTCAGATGCATATATCACCAAACGCAACTAACAGTATTGTTTCTCAGGCGCTGTACCGGGTACCGCAGCAACCGAGTGCAGATGGCAACACGGTTGAAATGGATGCAGAGCGCGCTAAATTTGCGGATAACTCAATTAAATATGATGCCAGCCTGACCTTTATCAGTGGTCAGATCAGGAATCTGATGACAGCGATACAGGAGCGATAATAATGTCACTTTTTAACGTATTTAACATCGCCAGTTCTTCAATGGCGGCGCAGTCTCAGCGTCTTAATGTCGTCGCAAGTAACCTGGCAAACGCGGACAGTGCCACCAGTTCAACTGGAGAGCCCTATCGCTCCCGTCAGATTGTTTTCAGCACCCAGCAAATTGCAGACAAAGGGGCAAGTGGTGTCAAGGTTGCCGGGATTGTCCACGACGCTTCACCGATGAAAAGGATATATGAACCCAAACACCCAATGGCGGATGCTGGCGGATATATCACCATGCCGAATGTGAATGTCGTTGATGAAATGGTGAATATGATGTCTGCATCGCGCTCCTATCAAAATAGTGTTGATATGATGAACACAACGAAAACGCTGTTGCAGAAAGCACTGACAATTGGTCAATAAAAGGAAAAACGATGAACACCATTCAGGATTCTAATTTAGCGACATCCGTTGCTTCTAGCAGTGTTGCCAATGCCACGGCCAGGAAAGGAATAGACGAAACACAAGACCGGTTTTTGAAGTTGTTGGTCACGCAAATGCAAAACCAGAACCCCCTTAATCCACTGGATAATTCCGAGGTTACAACGCAACTGGCGCAGATAAATACGGTAACTGGTATCGATAAACTCAACGAAACGCTAAAACTGCTTGTTACTGATTTTGATGCGGCGAATTCGCTGGAGGCGGCTGGCATGATCGGGCGCAACGTATTGGTTCCGGGTACAGCGATAGGCCTGGAAAACAATGCGGCTGCGGCAGGTATTGATTTGCCGCAGGCGGTCGATGCAGCGACGATCACCATCAAAGACAGCGCTGGATTAGCAATACGCAATATTGATCTGGGTCCGCTACCGGAAGGGGTGCATACATTTGCCTGGGATGGTGTTACGGACAGTGGCACAAGCGCTGTCAATGGGAATTACAGCTTTGCAGTAAACGCGAAACAAGGCGATAAAGAGATACAAACCACGACGCTCGCGCTTGGCGCTGTAAAAAGCGTATCACCCGATGAAAACGGGACAATTTTGGATATCGGGGAACTGGGGCTTGCCAGTCTGGCTGATATTAAACAAATATTCTAACGAGGAGTAAATCATGGGTTTTCAACACGGACTAAGCGGGCTTGCTGCTGCATCAACCAACCTGGATGTCATTGGAAACAATGTCGCGAACGCCAACACAATCGGTTTCAAACAATCACAGGCAGAGTTCAGTGATGTTTATGCAAATGCCTTGAGTGGCGGAAGCAGTAATAAAATTGGTATCGGCACGCAAGTGTCAGACATCGCGCAACAATTCACGCAAGGCAATATCAGTACAACCAACAATCCGCTGGATATTGCGATTAATGGCGGTGGATTTTTTCGCATGAATGATAACGGTGTTACAACATATAGCCGTAGCGGCCAGTTCCATCTTGATAGTGAAGGATTTATTGTTAATAGCGACGATGTCAATCTCACCGGTTATTTAACGGATGTGACGGGAAAAATAATACCCACGGAACCATCCAATCTGCGGCTGTCGACAGCCGAC
>JAJDEX010000534.1 GCA_029259575.1 Planctomycetota bacterium
ACCTCGGGCGTCCGCCGAATCGAGCACGCCGGTCACCTCTTCGGTGAACGGAGCGGGCTCGATGTAGGACGCACGTGGCTCGTCCACGCCCTGCAGAGCGGGGAGGAGCAGGAGCAGCGGAAGGAACGTCAAGGCGCTGCAACCTCGCGCCATGACACGACCTGGAAGCCGGCAGCCGACCCTGCCCAGCTGGGCAAGCTGGGCAGCGTGAGGGCACCGGAGCTGATGCGATCGTCGAAGTTGACCTCGAGTCGTGAGTGCTGCTCGACCCCGTTCTTCATGTAGTTCCGGTTGAGACTCACGTGGTTGCCGGCGGTCATGTTCCCGTTGACGATGACGTTCTTGGAGCCGGAGGCGGACAGGTTCATGTCCACGAAGTCGTTCTCCGCGTACATGAATCCATACATCGTCTCGATCGTTCCGCCGCGCGGGTCACCGAAGTAGATGTTGCCGGAGTCCGGGACGTTCTCGTCCTCTATCGCCATGAAGACCACGCCGTCCGTATCCTCGTTCTGATAGAAGAGGTTGTCCGAGAACACGATGTTGCCCTTGACCACGAACGTCAGGCGGATCGGGTCCCCGCTCGAGTTGGTGAACTTGAACGAGTAGGTCGGGTTGTTGTGGATCCACAGGTTGCCGTCGATGAAGAAGGTCTTGTCCGTGGCATCCCCCGTGAGCGTGATCTCGAAGGCGTCCGTGCCGTCCCAGTCCCGGTCCCGGCGCACCGTTTCGTACGGGTCCTCCAGGAAGTAGTCCACCTTGTCGGTGTTGTCGATCTCGGTCTGTCGGTCGTTGGGATCGCGCCGGAAGATGTGGGCGGGGTTGGATTCGGGCACTTGCCAGGCGCGACCGCCGGCATCGTCGGACTTCCATTCGGCGCCCGCGAACAGGGCTCCGACGTCATAGTCGTTGTTCAGTTCGTAGGCCATTCCCGCGATGTCGGGGACAGGCTGAGCCACGCCACCCGAGGTTCCGTCTCCGGAGTTGCCAGCCACTCCACCCGACGCAGATGCTGCGCCCGTGACGTTCGCATCATCGGAAATGGTCAAATCGCCACCGGAATACACGTTGCCGTCGATGGAATCGGCCTGTCCTCCGACGCCGCCCAATTCCAGTTCGTAGGCGGGATCCCCCGACGAGTTGCCAGCGAAGATGGCGTTGTCGAAGATGCCGCCCCCCACGCGTGCCACCGTGGACTCGAGGGCGCGTTCGCGGAGACCAGCGCGCCCGACGGAGAGCACGGTGAACGTCCCGTCCAGGTTGTCCGTGATCGTCGAATAGTAGGACCCCTGGCTGAGCTCGATGGGCGCGTTCGCGGTGCCCAACGCTGCGGCCGGGGGCGTACCCAGGGTTTCCGAGGTGCGCAGTTCCGTGAGTGCTTCGTTGAGCCCGGCTTCCGCTGCGTAGAGCGAACGCACGCGATCCCGCGCCACGCTCATCTCCATGCTGGAACTGGTGCTGGACGTGAGCGCGGCCGCTGCCAACGCCGCCAGGAGAGCGACCAGAACGACGGCAGCCAGCAGGGCTCCCCCTCGCTTCGGATCGGAATGTTCTCGATGAAGATGCATGCGGATGAACCTCTAGTTGCGGAGCCCGATGGAGCTCTCGATCGTGCGGATCAGACCCGCGTTCTGAAAAGGCGTGACCACCGTGAGGCGCAACGTGATGTAGCCGTCCTGGCGGTGAATGGAGAGGCCGGACTCGTCGATGAGGCCGTTGCCGTTGTCGTCGACCCCGTTGGGCAGTTCCCCCTCGAGCAGGAACGCCACGTTGCGACAGACGACGCGGGTCTCTTCGTCGGGACCGCCTACGTCTGTGACGATCTGGATCATGCCCTCGTCGATCAGGCCGTCGCCGTCGTCATCGACCCCGTTCGCGGGATCCGCGGGCTCGGCCACGCGTTCGATGCGCACGGGAGTCCCCAGAACCGCGGCACCGGCCACGTAGCCGGTTTGACGCTGGAAGGTCAGGGTCGAGCTGCCGAAGTTGCCGACAGGATCCGGCAGGAACCCGGTCGAAACGCTGCCGTGCAGGGCCTCGGTCATGGCCGTCATGGCGCGTCCGGCCCTGCGATCCAGGGCATCGATCGCGGTGCTCTGCCCGAAGGCCTCGGTCCCGCGCTGGGCTGCCAGTCCGGCGACCCCCACCACGATGATGAGGATCGGGAGTCCGATCATCAGCTCGACCAGAGTGAAACCGGAGCGACGTGTGCGTTGGAGGTGCATCAACGGCGCACCCCCAGGACTCCTGCGAGCTCGATCGTGCGGTCTCCGGAGCGGCCACGCCATTCCACGAGCACACGCACAGGCAGGACGGAGTAGTCCCCCGAACGATCGTCCGCGTCCTGGACACCGTCCGCGTTCAGGTCGCGGGGCATGCCGAGGCTCGGGTCCACCCAGAGTTCCGACAAGGGACCCGCCGGGCAAGGCAACACGATGCGCCCGACCAGGCCGTCGGCATCGCCGTTGCGCGCATCGAGCCCTTCGACGGCGAATCCGGTCGAGGTGCCCGAAGCATCCAGGTCGTCCAAGGGCAGATCGTTGTACCGCGCCCACACCTCTTCGCACGGAGTGCCGTGCAAGCGCTCCATCATGAGTTGGGCGGCCGCCAGCGCTGTGGTGGTTTCGCGGGTCGAGGAGGTCAGGTCCGAGGACGACGTGACCGCGCCGAGGGCGCCGAGAATCGCGATGACGACGACGCTGGATGCGAGGGCCAGCTCGATCAACGTCATGCCGGACCGGCTCTTGCAGCGCGGTTGGCGCACGCCGTCGGGTCGTTGAGGAATACAGTTCATGGGAGGAACCCCCGATGAGACATCGGGACCTTGTCCATGGCATCGGACCGAGGGTCTGCCGATCTGAAGCTCACCCGCCGCAACCTTCAGATTGCGGAGTGACTCAAGAATGGAGCCCGCGGGGACCGATCCATCCAATCCCATGCGCTCCCGTAGACTCAACAAACTGTCCCGCCCTGGCTTTCAGCTTCGTCTGACCGGCACGTTCCTCGGCCTGGCTCTCCTCGGCCAGCTGCTGCAGTTCCTTCTGGCTTCGACGTTCTTGCAGTTCGCTGCACGTGATGTTGCAGGCGGCGGAGACCTCGCGGCGCCCGCTGCGGCCGTTTCCCTGAAGGCGTTCTTCCTGGCAGTGGCGGTCACCACGCCGGTCGTTCTGGCCTTCGGCATCCTCATGACCCACCGCATCGCGGGCCCGGCCTGCCGCTTGACCTCCTTCCTGCGTGACGTCGCGGAAGGCGTTCAGTCCGAGCCCTGCAACCTGCGCAAGGGTGATGAATTCAAGGACCTCTGCGAGCAGGTCAACCGCACGACGGCGCCTTTGCGGGCGCGTGCCTTGATGTCCACTGACGCCCGCTCCACCGCGGAACGCCCCGCCGACGAATGTCTGGCCGCCTGACTCGATCCCTCCCATCACCATGAGTTCCGACACGACCAAGAACAGCGATTCGCCGGCCCCCAAGAAGAAGGCCGCTGTCATCAAGCCTGACCAGATGGACGCGGAGGTCATCGCCTTCATCACGGCCATCGACGACTACAAGCGCGTCCACAGTCGCCCGTTCCCCACGTGGAGCGAGGTGCTGAAAGTCCTGAAGGACCTCGGTTACAAGCGCGCGGCCTGAAACGGACACGGGTCGGATGTCGCTCGTGACAAGGGCGACAAGGCTCCGGGTTGGGAGCGCAGGAACGACCTGGGAGCCGAGCCGCGGGGCTGGCCCCGCGCTCGAACCGCACGGCGCGTGGAGACCCGTGGATCCACCCGCGAACGGTCGGAGCGAGTCCCGACTTCGCGAAGCCGGCCGCTCTTGTACTGAGACTGCGTCACCGTGCCGTCACGGTCGCTCCGCACCGCGTCTAGTGGTAGATCGGATGCGCGCGGGCCATGTCGGCGACCTCGCCCTTCACGCGTGACAGGACCGCATCGTCCGCGGGAGCGGACAGCACATCGGCGATCCAATCCGCCATGCGCGTCATGTCGTCGACGCCCATGCCGCGAGTCGTCACGGCCGCCGTTCCGAGGCGCACCCCCGACGTTTCCATCGGCGGGCGTTGGTCGAAGGGGATCATGTTCTTGTTGCAGGTCAGGTCGACGCGGTGCAAGGCATCCTCGGCCTCGGCACCCGAGAGTCCGAACGGCGAGACGTCCACCAAGCACAGGTGGTTGTCGGTGCCGCCCGACACGAGTCGCAGGTTGCGTGCCATCAAGCCGGTCGCGAGCGCTTGCGCGTTGGCGACGACCTGTTGGCCGTAGGCGCGGAACGCATCGGTCGCGGCTTCGCGCAGCGCGATGGCTTTGGCGGCGATGACGTGCATCAACGGACCACCCTGGCTGCCCGGGAACACGGTGCTGTTGATGCGTACGATCCGATCCTTCTGGCACACGATCATGCCTCCGCGGGGACCGCGTAGCGTCTTGTGCGTGGTCATCGTGCAGACCGGCGCGTGCGGAACCGGCGAAGGGTGGACCCCTGCGGCGACGAGTCCGGCGATGTGCGCCATGTCCACCATCAACACGGCGTCGACCTCGTCAGCGATCTCGGCGAAGGTGGCGAAATCGAGCGTGCGGGAGTACGCGGACGCTCCGGCCAGGAGGACCTTGGGGCGCACCTGCTTGGCTTGATCGCGGACCTGGTCCAGGTCGATGCGCTCGGTCTCCCGATCCAAACCGTAGGCGTGGAACTCGTAGAAGATGCCCGAGAAGTTCTTCGGGTGACCATGCGAGAGGTGCCCGCCGTGATCGAGGCTGAGGCCCAGGACGCGGTCGCCCGGATCACAGAGCGCCATCAACGCGGCCACGTTGGCCTGCGTTCCGCTGTGGGGCTGCACGTTCGCGCGATCCGCACCGAACAACGCGCGCGCTCGATCGCGTGCGAGGTCCTCGACCGTGTCCACGTGCTCGCAACCCCCGTAGTAACGTCGGCCCGGATAGCCCTCGGCGTACTTGTTCGTCAGCACGCTGCCCATCGCGTCGATGACTTCGGCCGATGCGTGGTTCTCGGAAGCGATCAGTTCCAGCTGATCCTCCTGGCGACGCCCCTCGAGCGCCACGGCATCCCAAACGGCAGTGTCCGTTCGAAGGTGGGCCTGGGTGCTGGGGCTGGAGGCGCTCGCGGAAGCGGCGGAGGGCGTGAGGTCGGTCATAGGGGGGTCGGGCAGGAGAGGCTTGCACGGGTTGTAGGCAGGCGCGCGTCCGGAATCCAGGACCGAGACCCGTGGATCGTCGTGGGGCACACACCACACGCTCCTGGGCCGCCGTTGCCCCCATCCCGCGGTCCCGTTCGGGGAACCCAACCGGCATCAAGGAACAACCCTCGGGTGGCCGAATGGATCCACTGCGAGGCCCGGGAGGCCTGGCGAGCATCCCGGAGGGGACCAGCGCAGCATGAATCAGCGAATCGATCGAGAAGTGTGGAAGGACGACGTGCGCCGATGGTGCACCCGCGGAATCGCGGCCCTGGCCTTGGCCGGGACCACGTGGGCCCAGGAACCCCTCTACCAGGAGCAAGACGGAATCCTGGTCATCGAGTTCGAGGGCGGGGACGCCGCCGGCAACTGGGTCGAGGAGTCCACCGTCGCTGGCAGCACCGGTGGTTCCTACCTGCGTTGGCAGGGTCCGAACTACTTCGCTCAACCGGCGCACGATCCTTTCGGGTTCAACTTCGAACTCCAGGAAGCCGGAACGTGGAACCTGCGCATTCGCAACCACCACGATCATCCCGACTCCACG
>JAJDEX010000535.1 GCA_029259575.1 Planctomycetota bacterium
CGCGTCGCCAGCGGCACGCGCCGAGCCTCGATCGCACCAGCCGTCGTGACCAGGTGGATCGCTGATGCTCGGATTCGACCTCGCTGGATTTCAGATCCATCGCCAGCCCAACGACTCGACCTGCGGGCCCACGTGCTTGCACGCCGTGTACCGGCATTTCGGCGACGACGTACCGCTCGATGACCTGGTCCCCGAAGTGCCCACGCTCGAGAACGGAGGAACGCTCGGAGTCCTGTTGGCGACGCACGCGCAGCGCCGTGGGTACCACACCGAGATCGTGACCTGGAACCTGCAGGTCTTCGATCCGACCTGGTTCGGCTCCGACGCGCCCGACCTGCGCGAGCGTTTGAGGATGCGCATCGAAGCCAAGGACGATGAGGGCGTGAAGATCGCGGCGCGGGCATACCTCGACTACCTGGACGCCGGCGGGCGCGTGAAGTTCCGGGACCTCGAGCCGTCGATGCTGCAGCGCTACCTCGATCGTGGAATTCCGATCTTGACCGGCCTGTCCGCTACGTTCCTGTATCGCGAAGCGCGTGAGCGCAGCGAGGACAATGAACCGGACGATGTCGCGGGGGACTCGGCCGGTCACTTCGTCGTCTTGACGGGGTACCGCAGCGCCGAGCGCGCGGTGCTCGTCAGCGATCCCCTGTACCCGAACCCGCTGGCCGAAGAGCACACCTATCCCGTGCCGGTTCAGCGTTTGATCGGAGCGATCTACTTGGGCGTGCTGACCCACGATGCCAATCTGATCGTCATCCAACCCGATCCACGCCGTTGAGCGGCACAACATGAAGAAGATCGTCGTGGTGAGTCGTCCTAGCGATTGGCCCCTGCGGATACCCGGGATCGAGGTCGTCAGCGGCCGCGACTACCTGGTCGACCCCGAGTGGGCCGGCGTGCGCAACCTGCGCGCTTACAACCTTTGTCGTTCGTACCGGTACCAGTGCGAGGGCTACTACGTGTCGCTGCTCGCCTCCGCGCGTGGGCACCGTCCCTTCCCCGGTCTGATGACGGTGCTCGACATGAAGAGTCGTGCCATCGTTCGGACCGCGGACGAAGAACTGGAGCAGCTCGCTGCTCGCAGCCTGAGTCACCTGAAGACGGACCGCTTCGAACTGTCCGTCTACTTCGGTCGCAACACGGCGCAACGCCACGAGCGCCTCGCCCGGAAGCTGTTCAACCTCTTCCCGGCGCCGCTCCTGCGTGCCAGCTTCGCGCGCAGCGACCGTTGGCGGTTGACCAGCGTCACGCCCATCGGGTTCCGCGACGTCCCCGAGTCGCACCATTCGTTCGTCCAGGAGGCCGCCACCGCGTACTTCACGCGACCGCATGCGCGTGACGTCAAGCGTCGTCAAGGACGTTACGACCTGGCCATCCTGGCGGATCCCGATGAGGAACTGGCGCCCTCCGACGCCAAGGCCCTGGCACGCTTTCGGGCTGCGGGCGAGAAGGTCGGTTTCAACGTCGAGATGATCCGCCGCGAGGACTACGGCCGCATCTCCGAGTTCGACGCGCTGTTCCTGCGCGAGACGACCTATGTGAACCACCACACGTTCCGGTTCGCACAGCGTGCCGAGGCCGAGGGCCTGGTGGTCGTCGACGACCCCACCTCGATCCTGCGCTGCACGAACAAGGTGTTCCTGGCCGAGGCGTTCGAGCGCGCCGGCGTTCCGATGCCGAAGACCTGGATCACGGATCACGTGACGGCCGAAGAGGTCGAGCGACGCATCGGCTTTCCCTGTGTCCTCAAACTGCCCGACAGCTCCTTCTCCCAAGGGGTCGTCAAGTGCGCGGACGCCGCCAGCCTCGAGCGCGAAGCCGCCCAGATCCTGGACGAATCCGACCTGTTGATCGTCCAGGAGTACACGCCGTCCGACTTCGACTGGCGCGTCGGCCTGTTCCGCGGTGAGGTCCTCTACGTCTGCCGCTACCACATGTCCGGCGGCCACTGGCAGATCGTGCAGAAGACGAAGACCGGCCGCTATCGCTACGGCAAGGTCGAGCCCGTGCCCCTGGACGAGGTCCCGAAGAGCGTGATCCGGTTCGCCAAGCTGGCGGCGGGCACGATCGGCGACGGTCTCTATGGCGTCGATCTGAAGCAGGTCGGCCGCCGCGTTCTGGTGATGGAGGTCAATGACAACCCCAACCTCGATGCCGGGTGCGAGGACGCTCTGCTCAAGGACGAGCTCTACCTGAAGATCATGGGTGGGCTCCTGACCAGCGTCGAACAAGGCAAGCAAAGGAGCGTGCGATGAGCGCTGAGACCCAGGCCACCCTCGGGCTCTTCGAGGCCGTCGGGATCGAGATCGAATCGATGGTGGTCGACGCGGAGACCCTCGACGTCCGACCGATCGTGGACGAACTGCTGCGCGCGGCCGCGGGCACGACGGAGTGGGTGGGGGACGTGGACGAGGGTGCCATCGAACTCTCCAACGAGTTCGTCGCCCACGTCGTCGAGTTCAAGACCAACGGGCCAGCGCCGAGCTGGAGCGGCCTCGAGCAGGCCTTCCGCGAGAGTGCCGTGCGACAGAACGCACTCCTGGCGGCGTTCGGGGCGCGGCTGTTGCCCACGGCCATGCATCCCTGGATGGACCCGCGCAAGGACACCCAGTTCTGGCCGCACGACAACGGTCCGATCTACCGCGCGTACCATTCGCTGTTCGACGCGCGTCGACACGGTTGGTCGAACCTGCAGAGCGTGCACCTGAACCTCCCGTTCCGCGGCGAGGAGCAGTTCGCACGCCTCATGGCCGCCATCCGCATCGTGCTCCCGCTCGTGCCCGCGCTGGCCGCCAGCTCCCCGGTCGTCGAGGGCGCCGTCACCGGCATCCTCGACAACCGCCTCGAGCACTACCGCACGAACTCCGAGCGGGTGGCTGCGATGACCGGCGTCGTCATTCCCGAGCCCGTGTTCGGCTTCGACGCCTATCAGGCCGAGGTCCTGGATCCGATCGACGTCGAGTTGCGCGCGCGCGGCGCCTCCGAAGTGCTGATCGGCAACGAGTGGACGAACGCGCGTGGCGCCATCGCTCGTTTCGATCGAATGGCCATCGAGATTCGCCTCATCGACGCCCAGGAATGCGCTGCCGCCGACCTGGCTGTCGCGGCGGCGGTCGCCGGCATCGTCCGCTCCCTGGTCGAGGAGGCAGCCTGTTCCCACGCCGATCAACTGGCCTTCCCGACCGAACCGTTGGCGCGGTTGCTCGTCCGAACGATCGCCGAAGGACCGGCGACCTCCCTGGACGACGTGCCGGAGTTCGCGCGGGCCTTCGGACTCGAGCCCGGGCGCACAAGGACCGTCGGGGAGCTCCTCCAGGCGATCGTGCCGCGCACCTGCTCCGAGGCTCCCGAGCTGGACGGCGCGCTGGCGACGATCTTGGACCGGGGCGTCCTGTCCGAGCGCATCCTGCGCGCCCTCGCTGGAGACGTCCGCCGCGAGAAGCTGCGCGAGGTCTACGCGGAGCTCGCGAACTGCCAGCAGGAGGGCCGGAGCTTCCAGCCTTGAACCTGGTCCTGACCTGTGAGCACGGCGGGAACAAGGTCCCCGCGAAGCATCGCTCGCTCTTCGAAGGCGAACAGCGTGCGCTGGACTCGCACCGCGGCTGGGACCCGGGCGCGCTCGACCTCGCGCGTCAGATGGCTCGCCGAACGAAGCGACCGCTGGTGTTCTGCACGACCACGCGACTGTTGGTCGACCTGAATCGGACGCGGAAGCACCCGAGCCTGTTCTCGGAGTGGAGCCGACGTCTGACCGATGCGGAACGCGAGGAACTGCTGAACGCGCATTGGCTGCCGCACCGCGCCGCGCTGTTGGAGCACCTGGAGCGCATGCGTGGCGAGACCGCCTTGCACCTGTCCGTGCATTCCTTCACCCCCCGATGGAAGGGACGCGTGCGCAACGTCGACATCGGACTCCTGCACGATCCATCCCGTCGCCGCGAGCGCGAGGTGGTCCTGGCCTGGCGCAAGGCGATCTTGGAACGCGATCCGACGCTACGCGTGTACTTGAACCGCCCCTACTTCGGCACCGCGGACGGCTTGACCACGGAACTGCGCGCCCGATTCCCTGCGCGCGATTACCTGGGCATCGAGATCGAAGTCTCCCAGCGTTTCCCGCAGGGCTCCCCGACGCGCTGGGCACGCGTGAGGTCCGACCTGACGAACTCCTTGGTCGAGGTTCTGGACGCCGCACCGTAGCGTGGGCCGTCGCGCCAACGGCAACGGTGACCGAGCTTCGGGCGTCCATGCAAGAGGGCGCCC
>JAJDEX010000536.1 GCA_029259575.1 Planctomycetota bacterium
GCCGCGGGACCCGGCGGTCACCTTCGCCAGCGTCGAAGAAGCTGTTCCGTACGCGCGCCGCTTGCTGGCCGGCCGCGGCGAGAACGGTCGCTGGGACTCCAAGGAAGGCGCGGTGATCGCCACCGCCCAGGCCGTCGTGGAGCTGAGTCGTTGCTACGACCTGATCGAGGCCGCCAAGCTCAAGACGGCGCGCACTCCGGTGGCGTTGCCCACGTGGAGCGCCGAGGACGCCAAGAAGACCGACGCGTCGATCTTGACCGGTGCGCGCTTCCTGATCGCCGCGGCCGAGGACGGCAAGTGGGGTGCACCGGGTCAGCCCGATGCGGGCATGACGGCGATGGTGCTCAGCGCGATCCAGACCGTGCCGCAGCCGCGCCCCGCCGACGTGCAACTTGTGATCGACAGCGGACTCGCCTGGCTGCTCACCATGCAGCACGAGAACGGAGCGATTCATCAAGGTCGCCTGGCGAACTACACGACGTCCGCGGCGATCCTGGCCTTGTCCGAAGCCCAGGATCCCGCGTTCCAGGGCGCGATCATCAAGGCCCGCAACTTCCTGATCGGCTTGCAGGCGGACGAGGGCGAGGGCTACAGCGAGGGCGACCGTTACTACGGCGGCATCGGCTACGGCGGCGACGAACGTCCCGACCTGTCCAACCTGCAAATGGCCTTGGAAGCGCTCGCCGCCTCGGGACTCGAGTCCGATCACGAGGCGTACCAACGCGCGGTGAAGTTCCTCGAGCGTTGCCAGAACCGCAGCGAATCGAACGACGTGCAGATCGTCGACGGCGATGTGATCGTCAAGTCCGGTGACGACGGGGGCGCGGGCTACATGCCCGGCGACTCGAAAGCTGGCTTCGACGTGCGCACCGAGAACGGCAAGACCATTCGCGTGCCGCGCAGCTACGGTTCGATGACCTACGCGATGTTGAAGAGCTTCGTCTTCGCCGGGCTCGACAAGGACGACGAGCGCGTGCAGGCGTGTTGGACCTGGCTGCAACGGAACTACACCCTGGACGTGAATCCGGGCTTCGAAACGTCCAAGGACCCGACGGCGCCCTATCAAGGCCTCTTCTACTACTTCCACTCCATGGCGCGCGCGCTAGACGTGTTCGGAGCGGACACGGTCACCGACGGCGCCGGTGTCGAGCACGCTTGGCGCGTCGAACTCGCCGCGCGCTTGGTCGCCATGCAAAGTCGGATCGACGGTTCGTGGGTCAACGCCAACGCGCCGCGCTGGTGGGAAGGCAACCCCGTGCTGGCCACCAGCTACGCGCTCCTGACGCTCGACGCCTGCCGCAAGTAGCTCGGCACGCAGGATGGGCACGACGGCCCCCGATCGCTCCGGCGTCGGAGGCCGTTTGTCTCGCAGCGAGGGGCGGCAACCGCCGCTCCAGGACGTTAGACTCCGCGCCATGGATCCCGTACGCCTCTACCGCTTGCGCGGTCCGCGCCGTCGCCTGGCCCTGCACGACGGGTCGGGCCTGTGGGACCTGAGCGCCTATCTCGAACGCCTCGGGCGCCCGAACGATCTGGTCGAGCTGATCGAGGACGGCTGGTTCGCCAGCGCTGCGCTCGAACCGCTCCTGCCCCGCTCCGGCGGCGAGGGCTGGAACGCCTGCGACGTCGCGTTCGACGGCAATGCGCCCGCAGACGTCGACACGCCCCTGTCGCCCGCCCAGGTCGGCAAGGTCCTGTGCCTCGGCAAGAACTTCCGCGCGCACGCCGCCGAGTTCGGCGAAGAGGTCCCGGCCGAACCGATGTTCTTCAACAAGCTGCCCGAAACGTTGACGGCCCACCGTGCGACCGTCCGCGTGCCGGCGTGGTACGACCGACGCGTCGACCACGAGGCCGAACTGGCCGCAGTGATCGGCTTGCAGGGCAAGGACATCCAGCTCGAGGACGCGTGGGAACACGTGGGCGGCTGGACCGTGGCGAACGATCTGACCGCGCGCAGCCTCCAGGGCGACGACCGCAAGCTCGGGCACCCTTGGTTGCGGGCCAAGAACCTGGACGGGTTCCTGCCGCTCGGGCCCGCGATCGTGCCGCGCGACTTCCTGGACACCGCCGACGTGCGCGTCACGTGCCACGTCAACGGCGAGCTCCGCCAGGACGCGACGACCGCGGACTGGGTCGTCGACCTCCCCCACGCCATCGCTCACCTGTCGCGCTTCCTGACGCTGCGACCTGGCGATGTGATCCTGATGGGCACGCCGGAAGGTGTCGGCCCCTTGAACGACGGTGACCACGTGACTTGCGCGGCCGCCGGTATCGGAAGCCTCGAGACCAAGATCGAACGATGAGCGCGGATCCCTACTCCCTCGGTGGCACCTTCGCTGGACGCTTGCGCGGACGCGGCCAACCCGAGGGCGGCGTCGACGCTCGTCTGAGTGCGAACCCAGGCGGCCTGCAAGCCGACGTGCATGGCCAGATCTCCAGCTTGCCTTTCGGCGGGATGAAGCTGCGGCGCGACGATGCCGGTGCGTTGATCTGCACGTCCGGCGGGCTCAGCGTGTCGTGCCTGGACCCCGAGTTCGAGCGCGCGCTCGAGGCCGCGGGCGGCAACGACCTGAACGATCAACTCTCCCGATTGGTCGGGCAGAAGGCGTCCTCCCCATGGCAACACCGGATCACGTGTTCCGTGTCGCTGCTGGCGTTCCTCGCGTTCCTGTACTTCATCCCGGCGATGATGCGCGGTTGCACGGCCGAGGTCGTCGAGGAGGTCCCCTTCAGCGTCGATGTGCAGCTGGGCGAGTTCGCCAACGACCAGATCGACGCGGACAGCCGGGTCGTCGTCGACGAGGAGGTCGTCGACGCGATCCAGCAGATGGTGAATCGCCTCAGCCCGCACGTCGTGCTCGCTGATTTCCCCGACCGCAAGGTGCACTTCAAACTACGCATCGTCGAGAGCGAGATGGTCAACGCCTATGCGCTCCCGGGAGGCTTCATCACGGTCTACACGGGCTTGATCGAGAAGGCCTCCAGCCCGGAACAGGTCGCCGGGGTCCTGGCACACGAGATCGCGCACGTGACCGAGCGTCACGGCCTGAAGCGCGTGCTCGACAACGTCGGACGCCAGGTCGCGGTCGCCATCGTTCTTGGGGACATTTCGGGTGCCGAGATGGCTGCTGTCGAGGTCTTCACGATGGCGGCCGGCAACTCCTACGGACGCGGCCAGGAGACCGACGCCGATGTGGAAGGCGTGCGCTTGATGATCGACGCCGACCTCGATCCAACTGCGATGGCCGGCTTCTTCGAGCTCCTGCGCGACGAGTACGGCGACGTACCGGACAACCTCAACTGGCTCAGCACGCACCCGACGCACGGGGATCGCATCGCGAACATCCGAGACCTCGCCCGGGACGCCGAGACCGAACGTGGAGACCGCGAGTGGATTCCGCTCGCGCTCGATTGGGACGCCGTACAAGCAGCCCTCCGGGAATGACAGACCCCGCCTGGATCCGCACGATCGCACCGGGCGAGGCCGAGGGACGTCTCGCCGGGCTGTACGAGCAGATCACCGATCCGCGCACGGGCGAGATGGATCACATCCTGCAGGTCCATGGTCTGCACCCCGCGGGGTTGGACGCCCACCTCGCGCTGTACCAGGCCGTGATGCGCGGAACGCCGACGCTGCCCGCGGTGGACCGGGAACTCGTCGCGTTCGTCGTCAGCACGATCAACGCGTGCCACTACTGAGTCACCCATCACGGGCGCGGTCTGCGCCGACGACTGAAGGACGAGCCGCTCTTCGGTGCGATCCTAGGCGACTGGGAGACGGCTCCCTTGGATCCGCGTCGCCGTGCGCTCGTGGCCTACGCCGCCAAGCTGACGCGCACGCCGGCCGACGTGGTGCGCAGCGACCTGGATGCGCTGCGGGAACAGGGTTTGAGCGACACCGACTTGTTGCAGCTGGTCGAGGTCATCGGCTACTACGCCTACGTCAACCGCATCGCGGACGGCTTGGGCGTGTCGCTCGAAGACTCGCACTAGGCGAGCCCCTCAGCGCGTGCTCCAGGGTGCCCCGGCCTAGTACCGGGCGCCGCCGTAGGACGTCAGCAACGCGGCGCCGCGCTCCGCCAGCAGGTGGCGCACGACCCGGATGCCGCGAGCTTCGAGCTGGGCGGGCCAGTCCTCGGGCTTCGCGCCCTCGTCGAACCCGATCGCCTCGGCGTCCGCGGCGCAGGCCGAGCACACGAGTCGACCGACTCCGGACCACGGCACGGCGCCCAGACATTGGGCGCAGGGCTCGGTCGAGGAGTACAGACCGCAGGTGTCCGGCAGACGGTGGACGCCCAACGCTTGCTGGGCCAGGGTCAGCGCCATGATCTCGGCGTGCGCGATCGAGGCGTGGGTCGGAACGACCCGATTGACGCCGACCGCGACGACCTCGTTCGAATCGAGATCGAACACGGCCGCGCTGAACGGGCCGCCGGTGCCGCGGGCGACCTGGTGCTTGCCGAGTTCCAGGACGTAGGCCATGCGACCTTCGTCCGTCGGCTCGCAGGGCGTGTTCGCCACGAAGGCGGGCACCCAGTCGGGAAGGGTCAGGTGGATCTCGGTCGGCAGCGCCATGTGCGCATCCTACCCCCTTGGCCTAGTCGGTCACGAGCCCGAAGAACTGGAGCGCCCGCCGCAATGCAGGTCCCAAGATCAACACATGCCCGGTGTCCGCGTGTTCTTCGAGCGTCGCCGGAAGCCCGTCATCACGGGCGATCTGCGCGTCGCGCCGGAAGTCCTCGATGGGGAAGATTGTGTCCAGCTCGGCGGCCTGCAAGAGCACGGGAACCTCGACTTTCAGGCGACGAGCTCCGGCGATGCTGCAACCGGCAGCGACGCGGTCCGCACGCAGGTTGACGATCGTCGACGTCGTGATGCCGCCGAGCGAATGCCCCATGACGTAGATGCGTTCGGGATCCACCGGGTAGCGCTTCAGTGCATCGTCCACGATCGCATCGAACGCGGGCATGTCGTAGAGCAGTTGATAGGTGTTCGGACAGATCAGGTGGAAGCCATGCTCACGGCTGAGATCGACCAGCATCCCGCCCCCACCCGCACGCGCGAAGAAGGCTTCATCCCCACCTGCGCCGTGCAACGCGATCACGAGCGGACGCAGGTCCTCGGCCGACTTCACCGGAGCGATGCGCTGCACCGTGTAGACCTCGCGGCGGCCGACGGCGATCGAGCGCCAGAGCAAGCGATGGCCTGCGACGAGTTCGTTGCGGTACGGGTCACGCCCGGACGCCAGCTCGAATGCCTCGCTCTCGAGAGCGTCCCAGTACGCGCGCGGCGACGACAGGACGTGCAAACTGCGCCGGGCGTTCGGATCGGCGACCAGCCATTCGCAGCGCTCACGGAACTCGCGCAGGCTGGGAGCGAGGCCTGGGTCCTCGACCTCGGCCACGACCTTCAACAGGCGTTCCCGGCGCTCGCCCCAGCTCTCGTCGCTGGGTGTCCAGGCCACCGTCGCACAGGGGTGACCGTTCGCGGAGAGGATCGTGACGCGTGCCTCGGGCGATTCGTCGGGCAACTCCGGAAGGTCCAGTCCGACGGTTCGCGCGCGGCCGACGTCGTCGCAGTCCACGCGGATCGCGATCGGCGCGAACTCGGGCCCCAGATCGAGCGTCGCGACGATCGTCCGACCGGCGGCTGGGGCGACCGGCCACAGGCCCTCGACCCGAACGCTCGTGTCGCGAGCCAGCGGGTCGTCCAGGACCGGGCGCAAGGAACTCACGACCCGGAACGCGACCGCATCGTCACCCTGGAGGCCGAGCACGTCGGCACGCAACGCGGCCATGTCGTCGCTGGCATCGAGCAACTTGCCCTGGAAGAACTGCCACGCGACGCGATCGAAGCGCCGGTTCCATGCGCGCCAACCTTCGTCCTGACCGGTGAAGCCCGCGAGATCCGCGTCCAGCCCCAGGAACACCTGACCGATGTCCCGACGTTGAACGGTTGGTGCATCCTGTGAACCGACCGTGCCTGCGCCTGCGGCCATGGCGGCGGCGAGGCCCAGGATGCAAGTGACTACCTTTGTGAGAGTGACGTGCATCCGGTCAGATCGAACACGAGCCTGCGCCAACGACGGGTCCCTCGTCCTCGATCCACGCATCGATCCCGCCGATCAGGTCGACGACGCCCTTGCGCCCGGCCCGCTCCAGCAAGCTCTGTGCGACGAGCGAGCGGTAGCCGGCCTTGCAGTGGACGAACAGGTTGGCGGTGTCGGGGACCTCGTCCATGCGTGAGCGCAACTGACCGAGCGGGATGGAGATCGCACCGTCCAGGCGCGCTGTCTCGAACTCGCCGGGCTGACGCACGTCCAGCACGGTCGGTGCGTCGTCGGAGGCGAGCGCCGCGCGTGCCGCGACGCGATCCATGCGCTGGGTCGTGCTCAAGGACTCACCCGCGCCTTCCCAACCAGCACTGCCTCCGGCCAGGAACCCGCGCACCTGGTCGAATCCGATGCGACCCAACCGCAAGGCAGCTTCGCGCTCCTGACCGGGTTCCCCCACCAGCACGACCGGTCGCTCCAGGTCGAGCACGGAGCCGGCCCAGCTGGCGAAGTTGCCCTCCAGGCCGACCCAGACGCTGCCCACCCGGTGACCCGCCGAGTAGGCGTCCGCAGGGCGTACGTCCAGGATCGTCGCGCCCGAGTTGGCGGTCGCGAAGACCTCGTCGAGCGACAACGGCACGAGCCCGCGTTCCAGCACGGCATCCAGCGGCGCGTGGGTCGTCTTGTTCAAGCCCGCGGTCACGGGGAAGTACGCCGGCTGCGGCACGAGCCCGGTGGTCACCGTCTCGATGAACGCTTCGCGCGTCATGTCCTGGAGCGCGTAGTTCTCGGCACGCTGTTCGCCGATCGTCGACACGGTCTTGGACGACAGGTTCTTGCCGCACGCCGAGCCCGCGCCGTGGCCGGGATAGAGCTCGGTCGCGTCCGGCAACGTCAGCAACCGGTTGCGCGTCGAGTCGTAGAGCCAACCGGCGAGTTCCTCGCGCGTGTGTCCCTTGGACGCCATCAGGTCCGGCCGACCGACGTCGCCGATGAACAGCGTGTCCCCGGTCAACACGGAGCGCGGGTCGTCGGCGAGGCCATCGAACACCAGGTAGCAGACGGACTCGGGCGTGTGCCCCGGAGTCTCCAGGCAACGCACGCGCAGCGATCCGAGAACGACCTCGTCCCCGTCCGCCAGCCCGTGGAAGTCGTAGTCGGCCTTGGCCCTGGAGCCCAGGTGCAACGTCGCGCCGGTCCGCTGAACCAGCTCGAGATGGCCGGCCAGGAAGTCCGCGTGGAAGTGCGTCAGGAAGACGTGGGTGATGCGCACCCCCAGCTCCTTGGCGCGTGCCTCGTAGAGGTCGACGTCCCGGCGCGGATCCACGACCGCCGCAACGCCCGCGCCGGTGTCCGCGATCAGGTACGACGCTTGGGCCAGACAGCCCAAGTAGTGCTGCTCGAGAATCATGCCGTGCAGATCGTCTTGGGGGTGGTGAACTGACGGTGTCCCTCGATGCCGCCGAGGAAGCCGAAGCCCGACTGACGGGCGCCGACCCAGGGCGTTCCGGGCGCGCCGCCCAAGTAACGGTTCACGCCGACCTGGCCGGCCTTCAGGCGTGCGGCCACGCGGGCGCCGCGCTCCTTGTCCCCGGTCCAGACGTTGGCGCCCAGACCGTAGGGCGTGTCGTTGGCCTGCGCGACCGCTTCGTCCTCGTCGCCGCTGAAGCGCGACAGGCACACGACCGGGCCGAACGTCTCGTCGCGCACGACCTGGGCATCGGCGGGCACGTTCGCCAGAACGGTGGCGGGATAGAAGTTCCCCCCTCCGTCCGGCGTCGTTCCGCCGAGCAACAGGGCTGCGCCGCGCTCGACCGCGTCTATCACCTGGGCCTCGACCTTGTCGCGCTGCTCACGGCTGACCAGCGGTCCCATCTTCGAAGACTCTTCGAAGCCGTTGCCGTGTGCCCAATCCCTGGCCTTCGCCACGACGCGTGCCGCGAAGTCGTCGGCCACGCTGTCCTCGATGTAGACGCGCTCGACCGCGCAGCAGACCTGGCCCGTGTTGCGCAGGCTGTGGCGCACCGCGCTCTCGGCGGCGGCGTCGAGGTCCGCGTCGCCGAAGACGACCATCGGATCCTTGCCGCCCAGCTCGAGCACCAGCCGCTTCAGGTCGCGCGCGGCGGCCGTCATGATGTGTTGTCCGGTCGCGCGACTGCCGACGAAGCCGATCATGTCGACGTCGCTGTCGACCAGCTGCGCGCCGACAGCGCCTTCACCCTGGACCAGTTCGAGCACGCCCGCGGGAAGGTGCCGGTTCAAGAGTTCCGCCAGCTTCGCACCGACCAGCGGCACGTGTTCGGAGGGCTTGAAGACGACCGTGTTGCCCGTGGCCAGCGCCGGAATCAGGATCGACAGCGGCATGCCGACCGGGAAGTTCCACGGCGTGATCGCAGCCACGACGCCGAGCGGTTCGCGCACGAGCACGGTCTCGGACGCGCCACCCTCGAAGCGCTCCGGTTCGATCGCCTTCAGCACTTCCTGGAGCTCGAGAGGCACGTTCTTGGCGTAGCCCTGGACCTCGCCCAAAGCATCCTTGTGCACCTTGCCCATCTCGCGCGTGATCAACTGGGCGATCTCGGCCGTGTGCGTGACCAGGTCGTCGGCCAGGCGCCCGATCAACTCGGCCCGTTCGTTCGCAGGCATCGCGGCCCAGGCGGGTTGTGCGGCGCGGGCGCGCGCGACGGCGGCTGCGAGCTCCGCGGGGGTGGTGCAGGGGATCTCGGCGAAGGGCTCGCCCGTGGCCGGATCGACATCGTGAATCATGCTCATGTGCGCATCATCGCCGACACCGACCGATCCCGAAAGGGCGCTAGAGCATCCAGCCGCCCGCGACGTCCAGATTCTGCCCCGTGATGTGCTCCGCGGCCCGGGACGTGAGCCAGGCGACGACGCCCGCGATCTCCTCGGGGCGACCGGAACGGCCGGCGGGGATGCGCGCCTGCAGTTCAGGATCGAGGGTGTCCGCGGACGCGTGCGGGTGCGGCACGACGCCGGGCGAGACGACGTTGATGCGGACGCCGTGGGCGGCTTCCTCGAGAGCGACCGAACGCGCCCAGACCAGCAGTGCGGTCTTGGCGGCGACGTAGGCCGGAGCGCTGCTGCGTGCACGCAAGCTCTCGATGCCCGCGCAACCGAACAGCACGACCGATCCGCGGCTGGCGCGCAGACTGGAGCGCGTGGCCTCCATCAGAGCCACCGCGGACAGCCAGTTGCTCTCGACCATCTCGCGCGCGTCGTCGATCGAGGTCCGCGACGCGGGCTGCAGGCGATACTCCCCCACGGCGTGGACCAGCGTGTCGAGTTGGGCGTCGACGGTCAGGACGTCCTCGATCAGCCGGTCGGCGCTGCCGGGTCGGGTCAGGTCGGCCGTGTGGACGCGCTCGGCTCCGAAGCGATCGACCAGGGCCTCGCGACCGTGCGGGGAGCGATGCACCACGTGCACACGCAAGCCGTCCTGGGCGAACCGTTCGGCCACCTCACGACCCAGGCCGCGGGCCGAACCGGTCACCAGAGCTACGCGCGCATCGTCCATCTGCGCAGGCTAACCCGTGGGCCCGGCCTTGGGGTTCGCTCGGGTCCTTCGATAGCAGGAATCCAGGACGGAGCGACCGTCAGCGGCAAAGGGTCGGATCCGGGTGCCGGGCCACGGTTCTCCGATCGGTGGCTGCCCCGGGTCGCTCGCATCGGAATGCGAGCGTGTTGGCCTTGGAGCCTGCGCCACAGATGGCGGATCCGGTCCAACTCGCCCTCGGTGGCGAGGGGGCCTAGTCGATGCCGCCGATGCGACCCATCGGCCAGAGGCACGCGCGGACCTTCCCACGCAGGTAGCCGAACGGCACCTGGCCGAACTCGCGGCTGTCGGAGCTGCGCGCACGGTTGTCGCCGAGCACGAAGTAGTGTCCGGGGCGCACGATCGTCGACATGCGACTGAAGCGATCGATGCGGTGCTCGTCGAGGTACGGCTCCTCGACCTCGACGTCGTTCACCCACACGCGTCCCCGCGCGATGTCGATCTGATCACCGGGCACGCCGATGATGCGTTTGATGTAGTCG
>JAJDEX010000537.1 GCA_029259575.1 Planctomycetota bacterium
CAGGATGAAGCCCGGTGCTGCGTCCAGCTCGTACCGGCCGACGAAGGCGTCGAAGGACTTCGGATCGAAGTCCTGGACGTCGAAGGTGCCCGCTTCGACGGCTTCCGCGACGACCGGCTTCGGCTTCTCGACGAACGTCATGGAGTCGCTGAAGAACGTCGCTGCCAAGCTGTCCGCGATGCTGGTCGAGTCGAAACCAGCGTGATTGCTCATCACGACGATGCCTGCTTCGATCTCGGGGAAGACCATCAGCATCGTGCGATGGGCCATGTCGGCGCCCCCGTGCTGAACGCGCTGAAGCGAGCCCTGCTCGTCCACGAACAGGCCCATTCCATAGCTCGTCGATCGCCCGATCTGCTCGCCGGCCGTGAGCAGGTAGGGCGTGGTCATGGCGTCGTAGATCGCGCCGGTCCCGACCTGCATGTCCAGCAGGTTGCTCGTCCACTTCGCCATGTCGTCCGCCGTCGAATAGATGCCGCCGGCGCCCATCGACCCTCCGAGATCCACGGCCTCGCGGAAGCCGTTCGGACCAGGGACGTACCCGATCGAGCGGCCCGGAACGATCTGGAAGCGACTCGAGCGCACGACGGTATTCGTCATATCGAGCGGCTGGAACACGTTCTGGTCCATCCACTCGGGGAACGAGGTTCCGGACACACGCTCGACGACCATCGACAACAGACCGTAGCCGGTGTTGTTGTAGTTCCACTCGGCGCCGGGGCTGTTCTGGAGCCGCGGCTGACGCTGGACGATCGGGATGATCTCGTCGCGATCGATGTGATCCCCCGCATCCATGCGACGCCCAGTCATGATCAGCGTGTTCAGGAACTCACGATACCCACTCGTGTGCGACAGGAGGTGGCGGAGCGTGACGACCTCGCCCAGGTCGGGCAACTCGGGGATGTGCTTGCGCACGTCGTCGTCGAAGGACAGTTCGCCCGACGCATCCAGCATCGCGATCGCGAAGGCGGTGAACTGCTTCGAGGTCGAGCCCAGGTTCGACGGCGTGGCGGTCGTGAACGGGGCCGCATGCTCGAGGCTGGCCGCGCCGTAGCCCTTCCGGAAAACGACTTTGCCGTCCTGGACGACCACCACGACGCCTCCCGGAACGTCGGCTCCCGTGAAGGGCGCCATCAGTTGATCCGCCCGTTCGGGCCCGGTCTTGGCGATGGGCTCGAGCGTCGTCAACATGATCGCGAACGCACCCGTCGCACCTTCGAACGGCGCGACCTCGATGCGGAACTCACCGGACGTCTTGGTCTCGAAGTGGAAGGCCTCGGGCCCCTCGGCCGGACCGTCGAACTCGCGCAGCAAGCTGCCGTCGGGACGAAAGACCCGAACCACCACATCGACACCGACCTGCAACGCCGCGCCTCGCACGAACGTGTCCGCATCCGCTTCGATGACGAAGCTCTGACCCTGGTCGGCGGCCAGGCTGCCTTCGATCGTTGTGCCTACGGCCAGCTGTTGCCGTTCGTCGACGTCCTGGGCGAAGCTGATGGTGGCCAAGGACCAGGCCGCGACGAGCAAGGCGGAGCGAGTGAGGTGGGTCATGTTGCGTGAATGGGGAGGGGGATCGAGCGAGGGCGGACTGGACTGCGTGGGTCGGTCCAGGATGTTTCGAAGCGTGGCTTCCTGGGCGGCATTCGTAGGTCGCCGGACGTCCGCAGGGATGGGTTGCGAGTGTCGGGTGGAGCTCGGTCGGTGCCACTGGGTCGGTGCCACTGAGTCGGGTCCCAGGACGCTCCAGACCATTCCACCACGGGAGGGGCCGGCATCCTGAGTCCTGCCCCTCCACGGTGCATCTCGAGAGATCGAGAGAAAGCCCTTGCGAGTGCGACCGAACGGTCGTACTCTGCCGCCATGGCCCGTCCGAGACTCAGCGAAGCAACCCGCAACCTGCTCCTGCAGGAAGGCGTCGCCTCCTTTCTCGTGCAGGGCTACCACGGCACGGGAATCAAGCAGGTCCTGGACCAGGCGAGAGTTCCCAAGGGCTCGTTCTACAACTACTTCAAGAGCAAAGAGGACTTCGGGGCCGCCGCCATTCAGCACTACGCATCCTGCTTCGGCGAGGAGATGACGCGCGTCATGACAGGAGCGCCGGACCCGGTGACGGGACTGCGCTCCTTCTTCGAGACTCTGATGGGGCAGTTCGAAGCCTCGGGCTACGCGGGAGGGTGCCTGATCGCCAACCTGGGCGGTGAGTTGGAGGGGTCCGAGGTCTGCCGCGAGGCCATCGCCGAGGCCTTCGGGGACTGGCACAAGGCCACGACGGATGCCCTGCGCGAGGGCCAGAGCCTCGGGCTCGTTCGCAAGGACGTCGAAGCCGCGGAGCTCGCCCACTTGCTCATCGAGGCGTGGGAAGGGGCGGTCATCCGGATGAAGGTCGAGCGCTCCCTCGCTCCCCTTCGCCGCGTCGTCGCCCGCCTGATCGATGACTACTTCAGCCCTGCCGACCAGGGCTGATTCTGTTCGACCTAATTCAAAGACGACCGGTCTACTTGGACCGGCGAAGGAACCAGTACGAGGACAACCATGGACACCAAGAAGGAAGCCACCGCGATCGTCACGGGCTCATCCAGCGGCATCGGCCTGGAGGTCGCCCGCGGCCTGCTGGGGAGGGGCGGCAACGTGGTCGTCAACGGCCGCGATGCGAAGAAGCTCTCCCGTATCGCCAGCCAGCTGGGCGCAGAGGAGCGGGTGGCCGCCGTGCCAGGCGACATCGGCGACGTCGCGACCGGCGCAGCTCTGGTGCGCACCGCCGTCGAGCGATTCGGGAGGGTCGACCTATTGGTCAACAACGCCGGGACCTTCGAGCCCAAGCCGTTCGTCGACGTCACCGAAGCGGAGCTCGACGGCTACTGGAACGGCAACCTCCGCGGAACCTATCTGACCACGCAAGCCGTCGTCAGGCAGATGAAGCGGCAAGGCGACGGCGGCGCCATCATCAACATCGGCACGGTGCTCATCGACCACGCCATCGGAGGCTTTCCCGCATCAGCGCCGTTGGTGAGCAAGGGCGGTGTTCACGCCTTGACCATCTGCCTCGCGGCCGAACTCGCTGCCGACCAGATCCGCGTCAACATGGTGGCGCCAGGCGTGGTTCGCACGCCACTGCAAGGTGCCGGAGTCGATGCCTACGGGGGCCTCGCGCTGCTCGGTCGAGTGGGCGAGGTCGAGGAGATCAGCGAGGCGGTGCTCTACCTCGCCGAAGCGACCTTCGTCACGGGACACATCCTCGCCGTCGACGGCGGATTCACAACGGGGCGTGCGTAGCCTCGACGTTCACGCAATCACACATCTCAAGGACCATGATCATGAAGACAACGATCCAAAATGAATTCTCGGCCGTCGCTCAGGCGCTCAAGGCCTATTACGACGGGCTGTACTACGGAGATACGGCGGCGCTCGCAGAGGTCTTCCATCCAGACGCGCGTTACGTTTCCGCGTCCCATGGGGAGCTTCTGCAACTGGACATGCAGGCGTACCTTCCCCGAGTCGAGGCCCGTTCGTCGCCAGAGAGCCTCGGTGAGCCCTACGGCTACACCCTCGAGTCCATCGCGCTCGCTGGAACTTCAGCAGCTTCGGTTCGCATGCGCTCCTCCATGCTGGGGAAGAACTTCATCGACTTCCTCTCGATGATCAAGGTCGACGACACGTGGCGCATCATCGCCAAGGTGTTCGATCATCAGGATCAGGAACCGTGCCCTGCCGAAGGAGGCGAGTGACATGCCCTACGTCAACATCAAGATCACGCGCGAAGGCGGCACGACTCCGGAACAGAAGGCAGCGCTGATTCAGGGCGTAACCGACGTGCTGGTCGACGTCCTCGACAAGTCGCCATCCTCGACCTTCGTCGTTCTCGACGAGGTCGACATGGAGAACTGGGGCATCGGGGGATTGCCGGTGGAGGAGTACCGCAGGAACAGGCGGACCCAGAAGCCCCCTGGTGAACTCGATGGCCGTGCAACTGGCGATGGACATGGGAAGAGCGCCAAGGGGGATGCTCGGATGGAGCCTTGAGTCAGGACATCGACTTCTCCAAGACCGACGTCCATGGGCCGGTCCGCCAGGAATCCCGGATTCGTGTCGCCGCGTGCTCGCCGTCATCGATCGGAACGTCGGAATTCGACGGCACGTCACGCCTAAGTGATGCGCGTGCGAGGCAACCCTGGCATCCTCTGCGCCATGCACGCGTCCATCGGGATTCTGGGTGCGGGTCGAGTGGCCCGTGCGTTGACCGCCGTTCTTCGAGGACGTGGTCAAGGGGTCCAGCTCTGGGCGCGCGATCCGGTCGCCGCCAAGTCCGTGAAGGGCGCGCTGCCCGTCGACCTGCAGGCCATGGCCGCGATCCCGACCGTCATCCTGTGTGTCGCGGATGATGCGGTGACGGATGTCGCGACGCAGCTCGCAGCCGTCGGTGCTCAGGCCGGCACGGCGCTGCACACCAGCGGGTTCCTGGGCGCCGACGCGCTCGCACCGTTGACGGAAGCCGGCCGGACGTGTGGCTGGCTGCATCCGCTGGCTTCGATCTCCGAGGCGAGCGGCGTGGCGGTCCTGGACGGCGCACCCTTCTGCGTCGGTGGGGCACCCGAGGCTTCGCGCGTCGCCCACGACCTAGCCACCACGATCGGAGGACGCCCGTTCACCCTGCGTGACAACGACGGCGCGAAGGCTCGCTACCACGGGGCCGCTTCGCTCCTGGCCGGCGGCACGATCGCGTTGTTCGACGCGGCCGAGCAACTGTTCGCCCAGGACGTCGAGGACCAGGCCGCGGCCCATGCCGCGCTGTTGCATCTGTTGGACTCGGTCCGCGCCGGCCTCGCTGCAGCCACTCCCGCCGAAGCTCTGACCGGCCCCGCTGCACGCGGCGACCAGTCGGTGATCGACGGACACCTCGCCGCGATGGATGCCGACACCGCACACCTGTACACGGCCCTCGTGGCACGCATGCGCCAGCTCAAGGCGCGCTGAACGAATCGAATCCCATGGCCATCGTCACCTCCTTCCTCGCGCACGACTTCAACACCTTGGCGCGCCGCGCGTTGCGCCAGGCGAAACTCTGCGACGTCGTCGAGATCCGGCTCGACCACGTCGGTCATCCGGGCTTCGAGGTCTTGCAGGCGTTCTTCAAGGAGTGCCCGAAACCGGTCATCGTCACCGTACATGGCGAGGAAGCCCACGGTCGGTTCACCGGCAGCATCGACGAGCGTTTGTCGATCCTGGACGATGCGGCCAAGGCGGGTGCGCGCTTCGTCGATGTCGACTATCAACTCGCGCTCGACTTGGGCGACGTCGAGCCTCCGTGCCACCGCATCGTGTCGCGGCACACGCTCGAAGGTACGCCCGAGGATCTGGAGTCCTGGGACGAGGAGGTGCGCGCCGTCCTCGACGAGGGCGACGCCATCAAGCTCGTGCCCCACGCGCGCACGACCGAGGACGGGCTGCGCGTTCTGCGTCACCTGCGCAAGGCGCGCGGCGGCTTGATCGCGTTCTGCTCGGGCGAGGCCGGCACGTTCACCCGGATTCTGGCGCCGATCTTCGGTTCGCCGTTCACCTACGCCGCCGCCGCCGACGTTCCGGGCGA
This sequence comes from Planctomycetota bacterium, assembly GCA_029259575.1. GTDB lineage: Bacteria > Planctomycetota > UBA1135 > UBA1135 > JAJDEX01. The sequence goes on from JAJDEX010000537.1 coordinate 5,588, forward strand.
GGACAGCCTCGAACCCACCGCGCCCGGCCAGTTGCGCCTCAACGAACTGCTCGCCGCCATGCCCCCGGGCGGGATCAGCCACGAGACCGCGGTGCTGGGCGTCGTCGGCAATCCGATCGGCGCGTCCGCCTCGCCGTTCGTGCACGGCATGGCGCTCAAGCACGCGCACATGGACGCCGTCTACGTGCCCTTCGAACCGAGCGATCTGGGCGAGTTCCTGGACCTCGCCGACGACCCGGTCTTCCGCGGGCTCTCCGTGACCGCGCCGTTCAAACGCGCCGCCCACAGTCGCAGTCGCGAGCTGTCGGCCGCGGCCAAGGCCTCGGGCTCCGTCAACACGTTGGTGCGCGCGCCGGACGGTTCGTGGAGCGGCCACGACACCGACCAGAGCGGCGTCCGCGAGGCGTTGCGCGCGGCGTTGGGGCACCACATCAAGGGGCCGCGGGTCGGCGGCTTCGAGGACCAACGCGCCTTGGTCCTCGGCACCGGTGGCGCGGCGCGGGCCGTGCTGGCCGCGTTGACCGACCTGGGACTGCGTCGCGCCGTCGCCGGCCGCAACGAATCGGCCGCCCAGGACCTCGCGCGTGAGTTCCAGGCCGAACCCCTCGCCTGGGACGCGATCCCCAAGGTCGACTACGACGTGCTGCTGCACTGCACGCCGGTCGGCAGCGAAGGGCGCGACGACGACATGCCGCCGATCCCGGTCGACTGGATCCGCGAGGGCACGCTCGTCTTCGACGCCGTCTACCGTCCGATCAAGACGCGCTTGTTGCAGGCCGCGGGTCGTCGCGGTTGCACCTGTGTCCCCGGCGCCGAGTGGTTCGTGCGCCAGGCGACCGAACAATTCAAGCTGTTCACCCAGCAGGACCCCAACGACGGGCTGATGCGCAAGGCGCTCGAGAACGTGCTGACCGGCAACGCGCCTGCGGGGATCGGCGGGTGAAGGTCCGGCCGCGAACCGGTCCGATCGCCCTGGTGGGCCTGCGGGCCAGTGGCAAGACGACGCTCGGGCGAGCGCTGGCGAAACAGCTCGGCGCGACGTTCGTCGATCTGGACGAACACGTCGTCGCGCTGCATGCGCGGCTCGCGGGCGGGACCGAAGCGACCTCGGCGGGGGAGCTGTTCTCGGTCCTGGGTGCCGAGGGTTTTCGCGCCCGGGAATGGGCCTCGCTGCGGGCCGTCCTGGAGGCGAGGTCCGCCCCGGGAGCGCAGCTCGTGCTGGCCACCGGAGGAGGTGTCGTCGAGACGGCGACCTGCCGCGACCTGCTGGGGAAGACCCGCTGCCTGTGGTTGCGGGTTCCAAAGGACGAGCTCGCGCGGCGGATGGCCGAGAGCCCGAGCCTCCGCCCGGCCCTGACCGAGGGCGCCGATCCCATCGGGGAGATCCCGGCCATCGCCGCCCGGCGCGAGCCCTGGTACCGCGAGGTGGCCTGGCGTGAGGTCGACCTGGCCGGCCTGGACTTCGACGCTGCCCTCGCAGCAGTCGTGGCCGCCGCCGGTGCGTGACCCGCGGAATCCTCGCGCGTCGCTGGCCCGAGTTCTCTTTGGGACCTGAAGCTGCGGCCAAGAATCGGTCGAAGTGAAGAGGAGGAGCAACCGGAGCCCATGGCCCTCCGGGTATCCTGATTCCAGGCAGATGAACGAAGGCACGACGAAACCAGGGATGCGAGCGACGACGGGTGTTCCCCGGGTCGGCCTCATGGCAACCCTGTTCGTGCTGACCTTGGCGAGCGTCCTCCCCGGAATCGGTGCTGCTCAAGAGGGACCGGCCGAGCTGCAGCCGCTCGTCCAAGAGGACGCGCTCCTGCCTCAGCAGGATGCCGACGACGAGGCCATTCGCCTGGCTCACCAGAGCATGCTGCGCGTGCACGAGACGCTCGAGGGTCGTACGGGTGCGGCGTTCGAGACCGAGGTCGCCGCACTGCTCATCAGCGATCCGATCCCGTGTCGGGATGCCCTGTTGTTGCGCGCTGGCACGCCGGTCCCGTCGACGCTGCCCGCCGCCCGTGCGCAACGGCGCGCGATCATGCGGCAGGAAGCCATCGATGTCCTGCTCGCCGATCTCGATTCGCCCGTCGGCATGACCGTCTGGCCGCACCACCTCGAGGACATCATCCTGGAAGCGCGCGTTCACATCGATCTGCGTTGCGCGGCGTTGCGGGTGGTCGCGAGCCTGCGTATCTATTGGGCGATCGAGACCGTCTCGAGATCGCTCGATGCGCTGGATCCGCGCGAGCACGACGCCGCGCGCGATGCTCTGCACGGGATGATGGGGCGCTGGTTCGAATCGACCGCCGAATGGACGAGCTTCAACGCCAGGACCACCAAGGGGATGACGCTGCCCGTGTTGCAAGCGGAGTTGTCGATGCAGGAGGCGCGCATGTACGTGCTGCTCGGGGACCTGCTCGAGTACGCCCCCGCGCGCGCGATCCAGTACTTGGATCCGCCCGATCCGGACTCGACCATTCGCATCATGGCCGCCACCCATCTGGGTGCTGCGGTCGGATCGGGGAAGCTCGATGCCGAACGCGCGATCGCCATCGTCCTGGCACAGCTCGAGAGGGAGCGGGATGCGGCAGCATTCACCGCCGAGTCGAGCGCGCTGGTGAACCTGTTGCAGGGCCGGCCGGCTGACGATCCCAAGGTCGAGTCCGCGCGTGCGACGTTGCGTGGCGCTTGCGCACTACCGCACCTCGTCGGCCCTGCGTTGTCCGCGTGGCGTCGGGTGCCGTGGGCCAAGGACCTCACCGAGGGTTCGGAGGCGCGCGCGACCGCGTTGACCCTCGCCACCGAATGGGTCCTCGCCATCTCGGGTGACGACGGGCGCATCGTGGATTCGGACGAGTTCGCCATCGCCCTCGAGGACTGGCGCGCACTCGCCGAGAACGTCGTGTCCACGCCCGGGGTCGCTCGATCGCGCAAGGTGATCGGGCAGCTCGTGTCCGGATTGATGGCGCGCGCCGAAACGACCGAGGCCCTGGGGCGAGCGGCCGCTGGTGCTTTGGGCGCCGTCGTGGCGGGCGCCAACTTGGACCTGATCGTCGGCCCTCTGGAACAACCGGACACGCCGGCCGAGGTGCGACTCGTGCTGCTCGCCGCGTTGCGCGACAGCTTGAGTCAACTCGCTCCGGAAGCTGGCCCGGAGACTCCAGCCGGGCGCGCCGCAGACCTGGTGATTCAGATGATCGGGGACGAGGACGCGCGCTTGCAGAACGCAGCGCTGGACCTGGTCCTGTCCGACGCAGCCACGCCGTTCCTGCGACTGCGGATGCAGAACGACGGCGCCGGGCTGCATGCGTACATCATGGATGTGCTCGCGAACGAAGTGGATACGGGTGTGCAGTCCTCCTTGCTCGAACTGCTGCGCCGGGTCGGTCATGCCGGGACGCAGGACTCGATCGCGATCCTTCTCGGCCACACCTCGTTGCGCAAGCCGACCGCCGAACGCGTGCGCGAGCTTCGCAGCACCTTGACCGTGTTGGTCAACGGGGATCGTGTCGCAGCGCTGGCTGGAGCCGCGTGGCTCTTGGGTTCCAACGAAGGCGAGACGCCCGAGACACGCGAGGTGCTCGAGCCCAATCGCCTGGCGGCTGCGTTGCGATTGGTCACGGACAGCGTCGCGCAGGTGACCGTTCCGATGCCCGCTGCTGGGCACGACCAGGTTCTCCGGTGGGCCGAGGACCTGACCATGTTGGTGGGCGCGGCCTCGGTCGAGGAACCCGTGCGGCGCAGCGTCCTCGACGAGCATCTGGAAGCGGCGCGCGCCGAGGACCCGACGAAGTACGCCTACCTCGAAGCTCTCTTTCGTGGTGAGGACGCGCAGACCGACGAGCAGATCCAGCACGTACAGGACGCCTTCGACGTCGCGATGTCCCGGAACACCGCTGCGCGCACGGACAAGGGCGAGTTCCACAGCCCGGCACAGATCCAGCGGGATCGAGCGCGCTTCCTCGAACGCGCGGGTCGAGGCGATCAGGCCGCTCTCGTCTGGCAGCGATTGCTGGAATCCCTTCCCGCCGACAGTTCGTTGCTCAAGCCGCGGGACCGCCGTCAGGCGGCGCGTCGACTTCGGGCGCTGAAGGGGCCGGCCAATTACACCAAGGCCGCCAAACTGCTGGAGGTTCTGGTGACGCGCGAGACCTGGAGAGACGTCGGGGCCGAACAGCGACTGGCGGACCTGGAGGGCTGGGTCGAATCCGTGCTGGCCTGCGACGATCCCTCTGCCCTGGGACGCGTGCTGGAGGTCCTCGGCGAAGTTCCTCCGGAGCGCGAAGAGACCGCGTACGTGACCGAGGGTCCCACCCCGACCGGCGCTCCATGGAAGGGCCTCGATGGGGTGCGTTCCGATCACTTGCGCCTCCTCGATCTGATCGAGCGGATCACGCTCGAACGCGATCGCCGCGAGGCCGAGTCGACCGTCCAGCCCGAAGCGCCGGACCCCGTGGTCGACCTGTCCGATGGGGATGTCGAAGACGTCGAGAACGGTGAGGGCGATCCCATACCCGAGCCCGCGGACGGTGGAGGCGAGCCCGCACCGCCCGGTGGAACGCCGAGCCCCGGTGACGACGACGGCTCGCGTTGATCGCATGGTTCTCTTCGAATACTCGGGAACGCCGCAGTCCAAGAAGTTGGGCGTCCGGGAAGGGTGCGGCTTGAGGGTCAAGGGCGCGCCCTCCGGTTACGACCCTGGGTCTTGCCCATGCCCGACGGTGTGTGGCGGATCGCGCGAATGACCGGTGACCTGGACCTCGTCCATGTGATCACCAGGGAGCGCAGCGAACTGGCCGCCTTCATGACTCAGACCAGGAAGCGCACCGTCCTGAACGGGATGATCTGCGGGTCGTGGCTGAAGAAGGCTTCGAAGGTGAGGACCGACATCG
>JAJDEX010000538.1 GCA_029259575.1 Planctomycetota bacterium
TGTCGGCGCCGGCCACGAAGGCCTTCTCGCCTTCACCGGTGACGACGACCGCGCGCGCCGAGTCGTCGGCCTTGATGGCGTCGAACGCCGCGCCGAGCTCGGTCAGCGTCTGGTGGTTCAGCGCGTTCATCTTGTCCGGACGGTTGACCGTCACGAACGCGATGCCGCCCTCCACCTCGAGACGGATGTTCTCGAAGCTCATGCGCTGGCCTCCACGACCGTCGCTTTGACGATCTCGACCGGGTTCACGGGCGCGGAGCCCTCGCCGCCCGGCTTGGTCTCGCCGCCGACGATGGCGTCGAGCGCCTCGAAACCGTCGACCAGCTTGCCGAACGCCGTGTACTGGTTGTCCAGGAAGCCGGCCTCGCCGTGCACGACGAAGAACTGGCTGCCGGCCGAGTCGGGATCCTGGGAACGCGCCATCGACAGCACGCCGCGCTCGTGGTGGAAGTCGTTGAACTCGGCCTTGATCTGGTAGCCCGGACCGCCGGTGCCCCAGCGGTTGCCCATGCCTTCCGGCTCCTTGGTGTTCGGGTCGCCGCCCTGGATCATGAATCCAGGGATGACGCGGTGGAACTTGGTGCCGTCGTAGAAGCCGTCACCGGCGAGCTTGACGAAGTTCGCCACGTGGCCGGGGGCCAGGTCGTGGAAGAACTCGATGGTCATGTTGCCGGCGCTCGTCTCGAGCTGAACGGTGGTGCCTGCTTGGATCTCGGTCATGGTGTCAGTCCTTCTTGTCCTCTCGCACGGCGTGAACGACCGCGGCGAATTCGATGATCTGGGGAGTGGTCGGGGTGTAGCCCTCGGGACGCTGCGGGCTGTAGCGCGGGTCGCGGGTGGCGACGATCTTGTCGACGACGTCGAGGCCGTCGAGAGCGATGCCGTAGATGCTGTACTGACCGTCGAGACCCGGATTGGCCTGCTGCATGATGAAAAACTCGGAGCTGGCCGAGTGAATGTCACCGCCCAGACGGGCCGCCGAAAGGATTCCGCGCTTGTGCTTCTCCTTGCTGAACTCGGCCTGGACCGAACGCGGAGCCGCCAGGCCTTCGCCGTGCTGACCGCCCTGGATCATGAAGCCCTCGATGACGCGATGAAAACCGCTGCCGTCGTAGAAGCCGGTCTGCGACAGGTCCAGGAAGTTGCGCACGTGGTTCGGCGCGAGGTCCGGATAGAAGTCGAGCCAGATGTCACCGCGGTTGGTGCGCATCAAGACCTGGTACTTGCCGAGCTCGGCGACGTCGCACGACATGAAGTCGATGTCCTTCGCGGCGCGCTCGAACATCGTGACCGAGGCCGTCGCACCGTCCAGCGCGTCGTACTTGAGCTCGAGCACGCCCTTGGCGTTGCCCGGCAGGTGAGCGCCGATGTCGATGGTCGTCGAGATCGTCTGGCCCGCGGTCATCGCGAGCGTGCCCCGAGGACGCTTGCCCAGGTCCTTGCCGCCGACGCTGAACGCGTTCGAGCTGAGTGCCCACGAGGGGATCTCGACGGCTTCGTTGGCGGTGATCGTGACGGTCACCGGCATGGAGCCGCCGGCGACGTGATAGGTCGGAGCCGTGAGGGCGACGGTCGTGGCTTGCACCACGGCGACGGGAACGCTGACGGGGGGCGGGGGATCGTTCTGGCCCGCGCCGAAGGACACGAGCGCTGCGCAGCAAAGTGAGGCGAGGATCATGATTTCTTGTCTCCTTCCCACTTGTAGTAACCCTCGCCCGTCTTGCGACCGAGCTTGCCTTCCTTGACCTTGCTGACGAGCGAGGCCGGGATCGAGAAGGCGGGTTCGTTCGGGTAACGCTCGACCCAGCCCTCGAGGATCGAGAGCGTCGTGTCGAGGCCGACGTAATCGGTGAGCGTCAGCGGGCCCATCGGGTGACCGCAGCCGAGCTGCATCGCGGCGTCGATGTCTTCCTTGGACGCGTCGTCGCGGTCGAGCATCTGGATCGCCTGGACCATGTACGGCACCAGCAGGCGGTTCACGACGAAGCCCGGCGTGTCCTTGCAGCTGACCGGGGTCTTGCCACAGGCCTCACCGAACGCGCGCGCGGCGGCGAAGACGTCCTCGTTCGTGTCGTCGGTGCGCACGACCTCGACCAAGCGCATCAACTGCACGGGGTTGAAGAAGTGCAGGCCGATGAAGCGATCCTTGCGGCCGGAGGCGTCGGCCATCTCGCCGACGGGAAAGCTCGAGGTGTTCGACGCGAAGATCGTCTCGGGCTTGCAGATGCCGCCCAGTTCGGAGAACAACGACTTCTTGACGTCCAAGTTCTCGACGATGGCTTCGACGACCAGGTCGCAGTTCGCCAGGTCGCCCTTGTCGAGCGACGGCGTGATGCGCCCGCGGACCTCGGTCTGCCATGCGGCGGCCTGGTCGGCGGTCATCTTGCCCTTCTCGACGTTCTTGGACGCGAGCTTGGCGAGGCTCTTCTCGACGCGCGCGATGCCTTTGTCCAAGGCCTCCTGCTGCGTCTCGAGCGCCACGACGTTGCAGCCACCTTGCGCGGCGACCTGCACGATGCCGTGGCCCATCAGCCCACAGCCCACGACTCCGACGTTTTGGATCTTCATATTCGTCTCAGTTGTTTGAGTTTGTTCGTTCAGCGCGGGGACCGGTGCAAGGCCGTCGCCAAGCCCATCCCGCCCGAGATGCAGAGCGTCGCGAGACCGTGCTCGCCTCCGCGTCGTTCCAGTTCGTGCAACAGCGTCACGACGATGCGCGCGCCCGTGGCGCCGATCGGGTGACCCAAGGCGATCGAACCGCCATTCACGTTCACGCGATCCATCGGGAGCGACAGTTCGCGATCGCAAGCCAACACCTGGGCGGCGAAGGCCTCGTTCAGTTCGATCAGGTCGTAGTCGTCCACGGCCAACCCGTTCGCTTCCTGCAGCGAGCGGACGGCGGGGACCGGGCCCACGCCCATGATCTTGGGGTCGATGCCGGCCTGGCGCGTGTCGCCGACCCAGGCGAGCGGCTCGAGGCCGAACTCGTTGGCGGCGTCCTCGCTCATCACCATCAGCGCAGCGGCGCCGTCCGTGATGCCCGAGGAGTTGCCGGCGGTGACCGTGCCGTTCTCGCGGTCGAAGACGGCGGGCAGCTTGCCCATCTTCTCCACCGTGACATCGGGGCGGACGTGCTCGTCGGCGGTGATCGTCAGCGTCTCGCGGCGGGTGACGACCTCGACCGGCGAAAGCTCGTCGGCGAAGCGTCCGGCCTCGATCGCGGCGCCGGCCTTCTGCTGGCTGGAATGGCCGAATTCGTCCTGCTGGGCGCGCGTGATGCCGAGGTCCTGGGCCAGCTTCTCGGCCGTCTCCCCCATCACCATGTCGGCCAGCGGACAGACGAAGCCATCCTTGTACATCGCGTCCACGACGGGCGCGTGCCCCATGCGGTAGCCGCGGCGGAACTTGGGCAGGAAGAACGGCAGGCCGCTCATGCTCTCGGCGCCACCCGCGACCGCGACGTCGTAGTGGCCCAGACGAATGCTGTCCACGACGGTGGCGAGGGACTTCAAGCCACTGCCGCAGGCCATGTTCAGCGTCGTCGCGGGGACGTGCTGGCCGATCGCGCGAAAGGCGACCTGGCGCGCGACGTTCGGACCGCCGCCGGCCTGACGTCCGTTGCCGAAGACCAATTCGCCAACGCGCTGCGCGTCCACGCCGCTGCGCTCCATCAGATCCGTCACGACCGACGTGCCCAGATCGGCTGCCGAGAGATCCGCGAAGGATCCCAGGTACTTGCCGATCGGCGTACGCAGCGCGTGCGTGATGACGACCCGAGGCGTGGACATGGCGGAGTTCGTGTTGGTTTGGGAAGTCGACGACGCCGACGGGGCTCGTCCGGAAGGGTGCTCGAACTCGCCGCGGGACCGGGCCCTTGGAGCTGGCGCGGGGTGACGCAGGGTGGCACCGGGGAGGTGCGCTGGGTCCTGGCGGGTTTTGAGGCCGAACAGGTTAGTAGGGCCCCCTCGATCCATCAAGATCTACCCGGCCAGGAGCCGTCCGAACCGTGCGAGATCGCCCTCTTGGGTCCAAGGGCGGCCCAGGCCGTGCGCTTCCGCGCAAAGGTTGCGTCAGGTGCTCGGAACGCACCACCTCGCGAGGACGTCACGTGGAAGGTGGAGCCGAGAAGCCTCGTGTCCCATGCTCCACCCAGCGCGGTCCAGCAGGCAGAATGGCGCCACGAGACTTCCATGTCGACGCACCTGAGAGAGCCCCGCCCCACCGACCCCGAGGGGCACGCCCGTTCCGACCGGGCTGTCGCTCCGAGCCCCGCTCGCGTCGAGACGCTGTTGTCGCTCCTGGCCGACGACTCCGACGTGGTCGTGCGCAGCGTGCGCACCGAACTCGCCCGCCGCGGTCGCAGCGCACTGCCGGCCTTGCTGCGGGCCGAGCGCAGCCCGTCACCGATCCTGCGGGCGCGTGCTCGGCAGCTGCTGACCGACCGCATGCGGGAAGAGGCTTGGCGCAGGCTCGTCGGATACGCCATGCGCAAGAAGCAGGACCTGGAGACGGCGCTGATCCTGCTGGATGCGTTCCACCGTCCGGGCCGTGACGGGCACACGACCAAGCGCACGCTCGAGGTCTTCGGCGACGCGGTGCGACGCCGCCTCGAGGAACCCGGCATGCGCGCCAGCCAGGTTCTGCGCGAATACCTGGGCACCGAACTGCGCTTCTCGGGCGACGACACCGACACGCATCGGCCCGATCAGGTGTCGCTCGGACGCTCGCTGGAAACGCGCAGCGGACTGCCGTTGACCTTGTGTGCGCTGTACCAATCGGTGGCCACGCGCGCAGGCATCACGGCCCACCTCCTGCCGGTTCCGGGCCACGTCCTGCTTGCGGTGGAAGAGGTCGCCGGGGGTCGCCGCGCCATCCTGGACCCGTGGTCCGGTGGCACGGAACTCAGCCGACGCGATGTCCTGGAACACCTGGGCCTGCACGGCATCACCCAAGAGGATCGCTGGTTGCGTCCCGCGCGTCCGACGTCCATGTTCCTGCGTCAGGTCGTGAACAGCATTCACGGTCTGCGCGAACACGACCGCCGCGGGGAGTCCCGTGCGCTCGAAGTCCTGGCCCACGTGTTGGCCGATCACCCGCAATCCGGCATCTAGGACCCGTTTGCAGCCCGTTCCCGACCGCTGGCCGCCCAGCGCGCCGCGCAAGAGCGTGGCGCCCCTCTTCCCGTTGCCGGGTGCATTCTTGTACCCGCGCACGATCCTGCCGTTGCGCATCTTCGAACCGCGCTACGTGCAGATGCTCGAGGACGTCCTGGACGGCCCGGGCCGCATCGTGATCGGCACCGTGCTGCAACCGGACGTCGGCCGCATCTTCGACGAGGACCATCCGCCGAACGTGCTGAGCATCGCTGGCATCGGAGAGATCGCGCGCCACGAGAAACTGGGCGACGACGAATATCTGGTCCTCCTGTACGGACAGAGTCGCGTCGCGATCGACGAGGCGCCGTGCGACCGTTTGTACCGCAAGGTCACGTGTACCCCGCTGGCCGAGATCGAGGCGACCCGTGAAGAGGTCTCCCGCCTGGACGGACCTCTGCGCAACGCCGTCCTGGAACGCACGACCGAGTTGGCGAACCTGCCCGACGACGTGCCGATCGAGATCCTCAGCGATCTCCTGTGCCAACGCATCGCGGCGCCGCAACCGGTGCTCGAGGAGATCTTCGCCGAGCCCGACGTCGCGTGTCGCGGACAACTCGCGCTCGCCGCGCACCACCGCTTCCCGGATCGCCCGGAAGACCGCTCGGGCAGCCCGACCCAGGTCGACCCGGGTTCCTAGAACGGAGCCCCTCGCAAGAGTGCGCGGGGGAAGGACCTCTAGAACCCGTAGCGCAGGCCGAAGGTCAACGCGTTCGAGCCGCCGTCCACGCCGTCGAACAATCCGAAGACGCCGGACCGGTGATGGATGCGAGCGACATAGCTCCAGTGCTTCCACTCGGGGGCAGCGAACGTGAACTCGACCGCGATGTGATACAGCACGTTCTTGGTGCCGGTCCGCGGGTGGAAGAACTGTTCGAGCTTCGGCTTGCTGGTCGCATAGGACAATCCGTTGCCGATCCCGAAGGTCGTGCGTACGACGTCGTTCCACGGGAACTTGCGCCAGCGATACATCAGGAGACCATTGAGTTCCTGATGGTCCTGGCGCCCGAACCACTGCACGACGTTGCCCTCGACCTCCCACTGGTGATGCTCGCCGGGCTCCCCCACGACCTGGCTCAGCGCGACGGCCGCCAACGTGGCGCTCTCGAACGAGAGCGGTTGGAACAGGACGATCTCGTTGGGCAGCGAGTTGTCCGTGTACGGACCGGCGTACACGGTGACCGCATGCTCGGCGCTCGCACGGCAACCGACGAGCAGAACGGACAGCGCCAGGACGATGCGGTGCATGGTGGAAGAGGCTCCGGATGGAGAATGGGGTGGCCATGCACGACGCGTTCGTGCGTGTTCGAGGGCTGCTCGATCGAACAACCTACGCCATGGGCAGCTCTGGAATCATGACGATTCGGTGCCGAGTCGTGCCTGGACTTCGCCAGAACCCGTCATGCGCGGGCCGCGGTGCGTCCAGCGACGACGCGGTCCCGGAGCCAGAGGATTGCCGCAGACCCCGCCAGCACGACGAACGGCTCGATCGGCATGCGATACCGCTCCAAGACGTGCGTCATGTAGTACACGAGCGGGAACATCACGAGCGCACCGCGTACGAGGACGCCGGCTCGGTGCCGATCCCGCCAGACGAGACACCCCAGCAGAGCCAGCAGTCCGGTCACGAAGTGCGACGCCCATTTCACGCGCCCCTGCAGGTCGCGGTGATGAGGTATGCCGCTGCGCAACGGCAGAGGCTTGAACGGATTCCAACCGAACCAGAAGAGCTGAACGCGCTTGAGGCTGAGTTGCGCGAACTCGGTCGGATGTGCCGCGATCCAATTCCGTGCCTCCCCCATCGCGTGGCGCCCGTAGTCGACCTCGCCGAGTTGCACGTAGAGCGCGTGCTGCTTGGCGTTGTAGGCCGGATGGAACCAGGGATAGAAGGCGCCGTCCGCCTTCTCGTTGTTGCCCACCATCATCTCGACGCCCAGGTTGGCCTTGAAGTTGGGCGTGCCCAGCACGACGGCATTGCGCGCGGACCACGGCAGCACGACCAGGAAGGCGCAGCCGCCGTACGCCGCCACCGCAGCCGCACCTGCTGACCCTTTGCGGTCGCGAAACAGGTACCACGCGATCGCCGGCGCCAGAGCCAAGGGCGCTGGGTTCACCAAGCCGGCCAAGCCGAACAGCAGGCCGGGCACGACCAACTCGCGGCATCGTGCCAACGGACCGGCGCGCACCAGGACCGTCATGGCCGCCAACAAGAGAAAGGCCACCAGGACGGAATCCCACACCACCGTGATGGCGAAGTAGGACGCCAGGGGATGCAGTGCCCAGAACACGGCCGACACGGCGCCCAATCGTGGACGGCCGATCGCGCGCGCGAACGCGATCAGGAGCACGGCGATGCCGGCCGAGAGCAGAATGTGGAACCCGGCGACGAGCCACTGGGTCGAACGATTCAATCCTCCGGTCACGCGCATCGCGCCCGCCAGGAGGTACGGGTACACGGGCCCGCACCAGGCGGTGGAACCGGTCGAAGCGGCGAAGACGCCGTTCGGTCGTCGGAACGGATTGCCCAGGCCATCGCCGCGCAGAACGGATTGGGAAACCGCGCCCTGTTCGTAGGCCCATTCCCAGGTCGGTGTGTTCGGGACCTTCATGGGCGCGAGCCGCGTCTGGCCGATCGCGTCCCCGGCGTACGCCCATTCGGTCGCGGGATCACCAGAGATCGGCGCCGGCAGGCC
>JAJDEX010000539.1 GCA_029259575.1 Planctomycetota bacterium
AGGTCACCCTGGAGTCCGGCGAGACGCTCAGCTCGCCCTCGGTCGTGATGGCCGTTCCCGCGCGCGAGGCCCACCCGTTGCTGTCGCTCGCGTCGCCCGACCGCACGAACCTGGATCCGCTCTTCCGCGTCGCGCACGCCAGCGTCGTCGTCGTCCACCTGGGCCTCGACCTCGCAGAACTGCCCGCGGGCTTCGGGTTCCTCGTCCCGCCGACCGAATCCGGGGTCGCCGGAGCACCCAAGCTGCTCGGCGCGCTCTTCGGCTCCCAGATCTTCAGCGGCCGCGCGCCCGATCGAGGCGCGACGGTTTCGTGCATCTACCGCGCCGCCGACGTGACGCAGCACGACGACACCGGCTTGCTCGAACAGGCGATCCACGACCTGCGCCTGGCCCTCGGTCGCTCGCCCGGCGTCGTCAAGGTCAGCCGCGTGCGACGTTGGGACGACGTGATCCCGCGCTACGGCGTCGGGCACGCGCGTCGGATGGAGGCTTTGCGCCACAGCGTCCAACGCGCCTTGCCTGGGCTCGTCCCGTGCGGCAACTTCATGGGTGGTGTGTCGGTGGACGATCGCCTCACGGAAGGTCGCAAGGCCGCGGCCGAGGTCCTCGCCGCCGTGCAGCACAAGAGGGCCCAGCCCTTGCCCGCGAAGGCTGCGCCGACCCAGCCCGAGGAGCCCGCACGATGAACTCCGTCCAACTCCTGACCGTTCTGCTGCCGACGGCGTACCTGCTGACGGCCGGCCTGTACGGCATGGCCTTCGCCGGCGACCGCATGCCGCGTTGGGCCGGGATCACGCGCCGGATCGCGCTGGCGTGCACGTTGGTGTTGCACGGTTCGATGTTCGCTCTCCACGGGCTCACGACGGACGCCTTCCCGATCCACGGTTCGGGCTTGACGCTGTCGTCGGTCGTGCTCGCGACGGCACTGGTGTTCCAACTCGTCAGTTGGCGCATCTCTCATCCCGCTGCGGGATCGGTGCTGTTGGTCGGCCTGTTCGCCTTGCAGTTGCTCGCGAGCATCTTGTCGCCGATGGTCGCGACCGGCCGCGCGGTGGCGACGGACGGCATCGCGGCCAGCCACATCCTGTCGATGACGTTCGCTTCGGCGGCGTTGTTGTTGTCCGGGGTGTACGCGGGACTGCACGTGCTGGTGTTCCGCCAGATGCGTGCGCGCCGCTTCGGGCCCCTGTTCGAGGAACTGCCAGACCTGGACGCGCTCGCCAAACTGACGCGCCGCTCGGCATTGGCCGGATTCCTGGCTCTGACCGTCGGCCTGAACGTCGGCATCGGCCTGGCGCACGCGCGCCGCGAGGACTTCGGCTACGTCGACGCCCAGGTCATCTCGATCCTGGTCCTGTGGGTGCACTTCGGCCTGATCGCGTTCTCACGACTCCTGCCCGGATTCACCGCGCGGCGCGTCAGCATGGCTGCGATGTGCGGACTGGCCGTGCTGATCGTCGCGTTCGCGTTCATGATCCTCCCGGACCTCTCTTTCCACGACCTGTCCTGATGGAACTGGATCCGGATCTCCTGCTGATCGGTCTGTCACATCGGACCACGCCCGTTGCGCTGCGCGAGCGCTACGCCGTCGCGACCGACGATGCGCCGGCGATCCTGAAGGAGCTGGCGAACTTGGGTGGCACGGGCTCGGCCGCGTTGATCTCGACCTGCAATCGCACGGAGGCCCTCGTACTGGCGCCGCCCGGCGAGGACGTCGAGACCCAGGTGCGGCGCACGTTGTTCCGCAATCTCGACGATCAACACCTGTACGTGCATCGTGGTGTGCACGCGGTGATCCACCTGTTCCGCGTCGCCGCTGGACTGGACAGCCTGGTCGTCGGGGAGAGCGAAGTGTTGGGCCAGGTCAAACGCGCCCTCGATCAGGCGCGCGCCACAGGCACCTTGGGTCGCCACCTGGAACCGCTGCTCACGCAGGCCATCGCGGCCGGCAAGCGCGTGCGTACCGAGACCGAACTGGGCCAAGGAACGCTGTCGGTCGCGCGCGTCGCTGTCGGCGTTGCGCATCACGCCTTCGGCTCGTTCGAGAACGTACGCGCCTTGGTCATCGGTGCCGGCGAAACGGGCCTGTTGGCGGCGCGCCACATGATTGCGGAGGGCGCGAAGCGCGTCGACTTCGTGAACCGCACGTTCAGCCGCGCGCAGACGGCGGCCGAGGAGACCGGCGGCCGGGCGTTCGGCATGGGGCAGCTGACCGAGGCCTTGCAGGACGTGGACCTGGTCGTCGCTTGCTTGAACGACGCCGCAGGCCTGATCGACGACCGGCCGTTCGACCGACGCGCCTTGCGACGTCGCGATCGACCGACGTTGGTCGTCGACCTCTCGTTGCCGCGTGCCGTGCAGGAGTCCATCCGCGACATGGATGGCGTGCTGCTGTACGACCTGGACGACCTGAAACCCGTCGTCGAACGCAACCGGCGCCAGCGCGGCGACGCTCGCGTCGAAGCCGACGCGATCCTGGTCGCGGAGGTGCACAAGTTCCTCGCGCTGCGCACCTACGCCAGCTTCTCGCCCGCCATCGCGGACCTGCGCCGCGGCTTCGACGACGTGCGCGAACGCGTTCTGGACCAGGTCGCCAGCGGCAAGGCCTCCGCGCGCGAGATCGAAGTCGCCCACGAACTCGCCAAACAACTGCTCGACCTGTCGCTCGCCCAGATGAAGGAGGGCGCCCGCGCCAGCCGTTCCGAGGCCGCGCTGGATCGCCTGTATCAACGCCACTTGCCCCACGAGAACGGGGACGAACGATGAGCCTGCGCCTCGCCACCCGGTCGTCCAACCTCGCGTTGTGGCAGGCCGAAGCGACCCAACGGGCCCTCGAGGCCGCGTTGCCCGGTCAGGTCGCCGAACTGGTGCCGTTGAAGTCCAGCGGCGACCTGGACACGACCACCGCCCTGGCTCGTTTCGGCCGCATCGGCATCTTCACGGTCGAGGTCGATCGCGCGGTGCTCGACGGTCGCGCCGACGTCGGTGTGCACAGTTTGAAGGACATGACCACGACGTTGCAGGACGGGGTCGTGCTGGCCGCCGTGTTGCCGCGCGGTCCGGTCGAGGACGTGCTGGTCGCGGATCCGGGAACGACGCTCGACAACCTGCCCGAGGGCGCGCGCGTCGCGACCGGCAGTTTGCGACGACGCGCGATGCTGCTGGCAGCTCGTCCGGATCTCGAGATCGTGGACATCCGCGGCAACGTTGAAACGCGCTTGTCCAAGCTGGCACGCGGCGATGCGCATGCGTTGTTGATGGCACGCGCCGGGCTCGAGCGGTTGGGTTACACCGACGCGATCGCCGAGGTCTTGGACACGCGGCGCTTCCTGCCCGCGACGGGCCAGGGCATCGTCGGGCTGACGTGTCGAGAGGGCGACACCGAGACGCTCGACAAGCTTTCGGCTCTGGACGATCAAGGCGCCTGGCCGATGGCATTGGCCGAACGCGCCTTCTTGCGCAACGTGCAGGGCGGTTGCAACGCACCGGTCGGAGCCCACGCCGAACGCGCCGGCGGCAACCTGCATGTGCGCGCACGCGTGTTGGCCTTGGACGGGAGCGACTCGGTTTCGGCCTCGCGCACCGGTCCCGTGGCCGAAGCCGAAGCGCTGGGCGAGGGCCTCGCGCAGGAGATGCTCGACCTGGGCGCCGGCCCTCTGATCGACAAGGCGCGCACGTGAGCGACGTCTGGTCCGTCCTCGTCACAGGTCCGGCCTCGCATCCGGAGCCGTGGTTGGCGGCCGCGCGCGAGGCCGGTTGGGAGCCGACGCACTGGCCGTTGCTGGAGTGCGTCGAGGGTCCGGACATGATTCCGGACGACGTCAAGCCGGACTGGATCGCGATCACCAGCTCGAACGCGATCCCCACGCTCGAGGCCGCCGCAGCCGCCAAGCCGCTGTTGAAGAAGGTGCCGCTGGCGGTCGTCGGACAGGCCACGGCCGAGCGGCTGTACCAAGCCGGCTGGGAACCGCGCATCGTTCCCGCGCCTGGTGCGTCGCACGCGAGAGGCCTGGCACAGGCGCTACTGGCCGAATGCGATGCGAACTGCACCGTCCTCTGGCCGCGCAGCGTGCGTGCCAGCGAGTTCGGCGATCTGCTGAGCGAAGCCGGACACACGGTCGTCGACCCCGCCGTCTACGACGTTCAGCCGCGCGCTGTGGATGCTGCGCCGCGCACCGACGTCGTGTTCTTCGCGAGCCCGTCCGCCGTGCAAGCGTGGATCGCCATGGGCTCCGACTGGAAACCCGCCGTCCTCGCGATCGGCTGGACCACCTTCGAAGCTGTGCTGGAACACGCCGAACACTTCTCGATCACCGTGCCCTTGGCCGCTCCCGAACCGAACGCGTT
Source organism: Planctomycetota bacterium (assembly GCA_029259575.1). Taxonomy (GTDB): domain Bacteria; phylum Planctomycetota; class UBA1135; order UBA1135; genus JAJDEX01. The sequence continues at coordinate 4,348 of JAJDEX010000539.1, forward strand.
CGGGCAAGCCCTCGAGTCCTTCGTCCCCACCGAGTGAAATGAACCACGCCAAGAGTGAAGCGCTGATGAGCGCCGCCAAGAACGTCATCCCCGGAGGCGTCAACAGCCCCGTGCGCGCGTACCGAACCGTGGGTGGAACGCCCCCGCACATCATGCGAGGTGATGGCGCCTTCGTCTGGGACGTGGATGGCAACGAGTACATCGACATGGTGCTCTCGTACGGCCCGCTGATCCTGGGTCACTGTCACACCGAGGTCTGTCAGTCCTTGCACCACGCCGTGGACACCGGAACCGCGTTCGGCGCGCCCACCGCCGGCGAGTTGGGCCTGGCGAATCGCATCACCGCGTGCTTCCGTTCGGTCGAGATGGTGCGCCTCGTCAACTCGGGTACCGAGGCCACGATGAGCGCGTTGCGCCTGGCGCGAGCCGCGACCGGTCGTGACCTGTTCATCAAGTTCGAGGGCTGCTACCACGGCCACGCGGACCCGTTCCTGGTGCAGGCGGGCTCGGGAGCCTTGACGTTCGGCGCTCCGGACTCGCCGGGTGTGCCCGCGGCGACGGCCGAACAGACGCTGATCGCTCCCTACAACGATCTCGAAGCCGTTCAGGCGTTGTTCGCCGAGCACGAGGATCGCATCGCCGCCGTCTTCGTCGAACCGATCGCCGGCAACATGGGCATGGTGCATCCGTTGCCCGGGTTCCTCGAGGGTCTACGCGCTGCCTGCGATTCGGCGGGTTCCCTGTTGGTGTTCGACGAGGTCATGACCGGCTTCCGCGTGTCACGCGGCGGCTACCAGGACCTGACCGACGTTCGACCGGACCTGACGACGATGGGCAAGGTCATCGGCGGCGGCTTGCCGATCGGTGCTTACGGCGGTTCGCGGGCGTTGATGGAGCGCATTTCGCCTGCGGGCGACGTCTACCAAGCCGGAACGCTCTCGGGCAATCCGCTGGCCGTTGCGGCGGGTGACAAGACGCTCGAGATCCTTGCGCGCGAGGGTGCGTACGCGAAACTGGAGCAAGCGGGCGCCGGACTCGAGAAGGGTCTACGTGAGGTGTTCGAATCGGCCGGCGTGCCTGTCACGATCCCGCGCACGGGTTCGATGATGTGCGTCTACCTGGGCGCGGACCCGATCCATCGCCTGGGTGATGTCGCGAAGACGAACACCGAGTTGTGGGTGTCGTTCTTCCGCGGCATGTTGGAGCACGGCGTGATTCTCCCTCCGTCGCCTTATGAAGCGTGGTTCCTGTCGACGGCGCATGATGCGAACGTCGTCGGACGGATCGTGGATGCGGCGGAGAAGTCGTTGAGCGCGCTCGTTTGAGCGCGGATGCGCCACCGGCTTCCAAGGGACTCCAACATGACCGAAGGCCGCTCCTATCGATTCACGGACTTCCTCTGCCGTCGGCCCTCGGCGAGCGTCACAGCGGGCCTTCGGGATGGATCCGGTCCAGATCCTGACCCCGCGCTCTTCGAGGCACAGCACGACGCGTACGTCCAGGCTCTGAAGGAGGTCGGCGGGAACGTCACCGTCCTGCCTGCGCAGGAGGAGTTTCCCGATTCGGTGTTCATCGAGGATCCGGCTATCGTCACGGGCAACACCGCGATCGTGCTACGACCTGGCGCGGCCAGCCGGCTCGGTGAGGCCGGCGCGCTGCGCCCCAGCTTGACCGAGATCTTCGCTGATGTGATCGACCTGCCCGGCACCGGCTACGTCGATGGCGGGGACGTAATGCTCACGGATCAGGAAGCCCTGATCGGCCATTCAGCGCGAACGGACCAAGAGGGCTACGACGCCTTGGCTGGCGTGCTCGCCGACCTCGGCTATCGGGCCCGCCGTGTGGAGACGCCACCCGAGATCCTGCACTTCAAGACCGACTGCGGCCTGCTCGACAGCGAGACGATCTTCGCGAGTCGCGCGCTCAACGCGAC
>JAJDEX010000540.1 GCA_029259575.1 Planctomycetota bacterium
CGGCCCCGATGGCCAGGTGATCCAGTTCTACGCGAGCGGTGTCGAACCGGACGCGGACGAGTTGCGCAAGGCGATCGAGTCGGCACTCGGCTGACGGTCACGGACCAACTCCAGTTCCCAGCTACGAGGCCATGTGGGGGAGCGTGTCTGCTCTGGACCGCTCCAGCCCAGCAGCGCGTTCTCGTCGTTCCGTGTGGGCACTGGTGACCCACGCCCTCACTCCACTTCGTACCGCTCGCGCTGGCTCGACATCAAACCCGACTTGTGTGTCAACAACAACGCCAGCACAGCCGCGATCGCCGTCGTCGGCACCAACGCAAGTCCCACCATCTTCGACACGACCAGCGTCGATCCCAACGGCGTCTTCGTCACGCCCGTATTGATCGCGGCCATGAGCGCCAAGGTGATGACGGCCTCGTTGGTGGACGGCACGATCGCGTGGAACGCATGACCTAACCCGGCGCCGATGAAGAACAGGGGGATGATGAAGCCGCCTCTCCAACCACTTGCGACGGTGGCGGCCGTGCCTGCGAACTTGGCCAGGGCCGCTAGGGCGAAGAACGATGCGGGGACGGCGACGGTCGAAAGCAGCGGGTCGATCTGGTACTTGCCGTAGGTCAGCGCGAACGGCGAGAGCAGCGCGAGGGCACCCAGGACGAGGCCACCGACCGCGGGTTGCCACAATTCGGGGACCGGCGTGAGCGCCTGGCGGCCCAGGGCCACGGCCTTGGTGAACGCGAGCGCGATGCCTCCGCCGACCACGCCCGCGCCGATGGCCCAGAGCAGGTCGGTCGGGACGGGCTGGGCCTCCAGGGTGAAGGTCCAAACGGGCGTGAGGCCCAGGCCCGAAGCGGCCACGTAGACGCCGTAACCCATCAGCGAGGAGACGACGGCGGGCAGCAGGGCCTCGTGATACTGCAGCCCCTTCCGATGCAGGATCTCCAGCGCGAAGAGCGCCGCGCCGATGGGGGCGCCGAAGAGGACCGTGAAGGCTGCGGCCATGCCGGCGATGGTCAACATGCGCTGGTCGATGTTGGACACGCGCAGGCGTTCGGCCCACCACTGGGCCGTGGTGCCGGTCGTCTGAACGAGGGGCGCCTCGGGGCCGGCTCCGCCTCCGGATGCGATGCAGAGCAGGGAGATCGGAATCAAGGAACGCAGCTGGCGCACGTCGGCCTTGCCATTCTCGAGCACGTGGACATTGTCCATCAGGAGCTCGATGTCGCCCGGGGATCCGAGCCACTTGGTCAGCCGACCGATGGCCACGCCGACGATCACCATGACGACCAGGTGCAGCCACGGGCCACGGGCTTGCGGTCCCAAGACGTGCTCGCAGCCGTGGAGGATCGCCAGGTAGGCGAAGCCGATCAGGCCACCCACGGCTCCCACGATCGCCGACCATGCCAAAACGGTGCGCAGCCGTCCGGGCGGTCTCAGCGCTGGTTCGTCTGGCGTTTCTTCGTGCATGCTGGGAAGGGGCTCCGATCGAGGGCCGGACCGTAGCTCTCCCCTGTTGTGGGGTCAATCGCGGTGCGCGGTAGGGGATGCTGGTGCGGACCTGCGCGCATTCCACTTGGTGACGTGATGTACCGAACATCGATCTCACGTCGGGGGCGGGGCACGTGCCGCGCTCGAGGGGACGGCCTCGCGCAGCGGGGTGGGTGCGGACCTGCGCGTACTCAACCAGGAGAATCGGCGCGCCGACCACCGATCTCACGTCGGGGGCGGGGCACGTGCCGCGCTCCAGCGGACGGCCTCGCGCGACGGGGCGGGTGCGGGTCCGGCGGGAACGAGGCCTGCTCAAGAGCTGCTCGACGGCGCGATGGGTGGACCGGTTCGAGCTGCAAGGAGGCTCGGATGTCGCGCGCGAGACTGGGGGATTCGACTCGGGGCGAGGCCTCCCACTTCCTAGACTGGCTCGCCCAGCGCCCTGCTCACGCCCGCATTCCTCCGCACATCCCGATCTAGAGTTCGATGGCCGAACCCCTTGCCACCGCTGCGATCATCGCGTTGTTCGGCGTGCTGCTGACAGTCAGCACGTTGATGACGCGCACCTTGGCCCGGATGGGCATTCCGGTGGGGCTGTTGTTCCTGGGGCTGGGCATGCTCGCCGGGTCCGAGGGGCTGGGCGGGCTGCCCTTCGACGATACCGACTTCGCCTTCCGGATCGGAACCGTCGCGCTGGTGCTGATCCTGCTCGATGGCGGACTGAACACCAGTTGGGCGTCGATTCGCTCGGCAGCGGCTCCGGCAGGACTGTTGGCGACGGTCGGTGTGGCCGGGACCGCGGCGATCGTGGCGTTGGCGGGCTGGCTGATGGGTTTGGATTGGAACGAGGCCGTGCTCATCGGCGCGATCGTCTCGTCCACCGACGCGGCTGCGGTGTTCGGGATCTTGCGCGGTGGGGGCGTCAAGCTTCGGCCCAGACTCCAGTCCACCCTCGAGGTCGAGTCCTGTGCGAACGACCCGATGGCCGTCATCCTCACGCTCGGCGCGATCGAGGGCGTGGCCGGCGGCAATGGACTGAGTTGGAGCCTGGTCTACGAAGTCCCCATTCAACTGGCCATCGGGGTGGTGGTGGGACTGCTGGTCGGCTTCGGGTTCCGGTATCTGCTCAACTCGGTCAGGCTCTCCGCCACCGGGCTCTATCCCGTGCTGACGATGGCCGCAGCGTTCTCCGCGTTCGGCTCCAGCACGCTGATGTACGGCAGTGGATTCCTGGCCGTCTTCGTGGCTGCGGTCGTGCTGGGGAACGGTCACCTGCCATTCGTGGCGGGTCTGCGCCGCGTGCACGATTCCATGGCCTGGCTGTGCCAGGTCACCATGTTCCTGATGCTCGGGCTGCTGGTGTACCCGTCCAAGCTGCTGCCGCTGGCGGGAGTCGGCATCGCGTTGGGGCTCGTGCTGGCCATCGTCGCCCGACCGACGGCGTCCATGGTCTGCCTGTCCATGCTCGGTTGGCCTCGGCGCCAAGCTGCCTTGGTTTCGTGGGTCGGCTTGCGCGGCGCGGTGCCGATCATCCTGGCCACGTTCCCGATCATGCAGGGCCTTCCTTCCGGGGACCGCATCTTCCATCTGGTGTTCTTCATCGTGGTCGTCAGCTCGGTCATTCCGGGAGCCAGCATCGTCTTCGTGGCGTTGCGCTCGGGGCTGGCCAGGCGGACGAAGGAGGCTCCGGGAACGGCCCTCGAGCTGCACCTGATGAAGAAGCTCGATCACGAGTTGATCCAACTCGTCGTCACCAGTGATTCACCGGCCTGCGGCAGGACCCTGCGCGACCTCGACCTGCCGGATTCCACGGCCATCGTCCTGATCGTTCGCGGCGACGAGCCGTTGGCTCCGCGCGGTTCCGCCATGCTGTGCGCCGACGATCTGGTCTACGTCCTGTCGCCCAAGAACGATCTCGGGCACCTTTGGCGATGCCTCGAGGGCCCTCTGGATGGGGCTGCCTAGCACGCATCCGGTAGACTTTGACAACAACGAGGCCCGGCTCTCCTGCGCACGCATCGAACCGGCTCGCTCCACACCGACACCTCCACTCGTCCAACGAACCATGGCTACGCAATACAAGGGCTTCACCGGTGACCAGCTTCCTCAGATCCAGCGGGCCCACATGCAGATGGCGACCGCCGTCCAGTTCGCATTGGACACCGCCTTTCATCGGACCGGCGTGTTCACCACCGCGATGGACAAGTACTTCGGGGGTCGTGGCAAGCACCAATCCGCTGTCATGGCCGTGCTGAACAGCATGATGATCGCGGTTCGCGCTGGGTCCTACGACCTGCTGATGGGCAAGGATGAAGGCGGTACCCTCGGGCTGGCGAACACGAAGGGCAGCGCGATCGGCGGTTACGCCAAGCGGGAAGGTCGTGGTGGTGTGATCAAGTTCGACCGGCCGTACGTCGACGTCGCCTTGACCGGCAACAAACCGGGACGACACAAGGAGCGGATGAACATCACCGTGACCCCGTTGTTCTTCACGTTGCCGTTCCGCGCCAAGGACAAGGACTCCCAGGTCGAGACCTTGGTCCACGAACTGTCCCATCATGCGGCCAACACCAATGACGAGAAGGTGCTCGGCATCACGTGCTACGGCATGCTGGGCGTGAAGGCCGCGAGGTTCGCTGGCAAGGCCGCGAACAACGCCGAGAACTACGGCTACTTCGTCGAGTCCCTCTAGCGGCCTGTCCGGCGATTCCTATTGGCGAGAGTACCGGGAGTACCGCGTCAGTCACCTTCCTCCCGGAAACGCACGATCCGCCCCCGACAGCTTCGCTGCCGGGGGCGGATCGTGCGTTACCGGGAGGAACGTGACTGACACGGTACTCCCGACACGGTACTCCCGGTACTCGACCAGCGAACCTGCCTGGGAAACCTCGACCGATGATCGTGCTGCTGCATGGACGAGCGGGGCGTAGGACCGCGTGGATTCAACGAGAACGGGGCGCCCTCGAAGGACGCCCCGTTGCTCATCGAACCGGTCCGAACAGAGTCGGCGGGTCCTTCAGGTCCGCGATCAGGGGAAGGTGACTTCCACCATGTTCGACAGGTTGGCCGAGCTGCCGGGGTTCGGGAGCGGGGCGTTCTGGTCGCGGTACCAGCACTGGAAGAACAGCGTGTCGCCGGGCATGATCACCTGGCCGACGGGCGAGAAGGGCAGTTCGGTGGGCACGTCGAAGCCGTAGCCGGTCGTGGACGATCCCGACAGGTTCTGGAGGTCGCCGAGAAGGTCGAACTGGCCGATGG
>JAJDEX010000055.1 GCA_029259575.1 Planctomycetota bacterium
GCGCCGCCGTCGATCTCGGCGCTCCGGCGTTCGTACTGGAACCCGCGGCGACCACCCATGATGGCTCCGGCCAAGTGCAGCGATCCCTCGACACTCTCATCGGGCAAGCCCGAGCGCGGGGCGACGTGACCGTGGATCCAGGCGCCGAGGTGAGGCAGCAACAGAACCTGCTCGCGGCCGCCCAGCGGCACGCTCTGACCGAGGATCAGGAAGCGCCCGTCGAGCTGGATCTCGGCGACGAGTTCCAGGTCCTCGACTTGCAACTCCGCCTGCCCGCGAGCATCGACGGCGGCGCGCGCCAGCTCGGAACCTCCTCGCCCGAGTGCGAAGACCTCGAGCGTCTCGTCCGCGGGGGAGCCCATCGGGATCCGAACTTGAACACGCACCGTGGCCGCTCCCTCATTCGCCGGGGAGACGCGCCGGTCGCCCGAGCCGTCGTCGTTGCCTGCGACCATCTCGTCCGGGTCCAGGTCCAGAGAGGCCGTACCCTTGGTGGTGCGATCCGCCTGGACGGTGCTGGCGTCCTCCAGGTCGGCCGGATCCGGCCCGTTGCCGACGAAGACGAGGATCAGGGACAGGACGATGCCGAGCCCGAGAAGGGCGGCGAGAGCGAAGCGCTGGGAGCGAGGCATGGTTCCCAGGATAACGCGGCCGGTCCCTGGGTCTCACGCCGGGGCCTCTCTGGTATCGTGTCGCCCCCCTGTTCCTGCCGCCCCACCCCCGAGGGTGCAACGGAACTCAACAGATTGGCCCCAAGGCGACCTGACGATGCCCCCCGAGACCCCCCTGGAGCGCCTGCGGCGCATGCGCGAGGAGTCCCTGATCGGGGGCGGCGAGCGCAGGATCGAAGCCCAACACAAGAAGGGCAAGTTGACCGCGCGCGAGCGCATCGACTTCCTCGTCGACGAAGGTTCGTTCGTCGAGCTCGACCGCTTCGTCACCCACCGTTGCACGAACTTCGACATGCAGGATCAGAAGATCCTGGGTGACGGCGTCGTGACCGGTCACGCGCTCGTCGACGGCCGGCCCGTCTACCTGTACAGCCAGGACTTCACGGTGTTCGGCGGTTCGCTCAGCGAGACGCACGCCGAGAAGATCTGCAAGGTCATGGACCAAGCGACGCAGGTCGGCGTGCCTGATCTGGGGCTGAACGACTCCGGCGGCGCGCGCATCCAGGAAGGCGTGCAGAGCCTCGGCGGCTACGCCGAGATCTTCTGGCGCAACACGCGCGCGTCGGGCGTGATCCCCCAGCTGTCCGCGATCCTGGGGCCCTGCGCCGGTGGCGCCGTGTACAGCCCCGCGATCACCGACTTCATCATGATGGTCGAGAAGACGTCGTACATGCACATCACCGGTCCCGAGGTGCTGCGGACCGTGACGCACGAAGAGGTCACCAGCGAGGAGCTCGGGGGCAGCGAGGTGCACAACGAGCGCTCCGGCGTCGCGCACTTCGCCAGTCCCGACGACAAGTCGTGCTTGCTGTTGATGCGCAAGCTGCTCAGCTACCTGCCGCTGAACAACGCCGAGGACCCGCCGTTCGTCTCGACGGACGACCCCTCGGATCGCCAGGATCCCGAGCTGGACACGATCGTCACCGCGGATCCCCAGAAGCCCTACGACATGACGCGCGTCATCGAGCGCATCGTCGACGCGGACTCGTTCCTCGAGGTCCAGAGCGGCTGGGCACGGAACATGCTGATCGGCTTCGGTCGTCTCGGGGGCCGCGTCGTCGGCATCGTCGCGAACCAGCCCGCCGTGCTGGCCGGTTGCCTCGACATCGAAGCCTCCGAGAAGGGCGCACGCTTCATTCGCTTCTGCGACGCCTTCAACATCCCGATCGTCACGTTCGAGGACGTTCCCGGCTTCCTCCCGGGCACTCAACAGGAGTACGACGGCATCATCCGCCACGGTGCGAAGCTGCTCTACGCCTACTGCGAGGCGACCGTGCCGAAGCTGACCGTCATCACGCGCAAGGCCTACGGCGGCGCGTACGACGTCATGGCGTCCAAGCACATCCGTTCCGACGTGAACATCGCCTGGCCCGGCGCGCAGATCGCCGTGATGGGGGCGTCCGGGGCGACGCGCATCATCCACCGCCGCGAGATCGCCGAGGCCGAGGATCCGAAGGCCGAGGAGAAACGTCTCGCCGACGACTACGAAGCCACGTTCAACAACCCGTATCGGGCTGCGGCCCGCGGGTTCATCGATGACGTGATCGAAGCCAGCACGACGCGCCCGTACCTGATTCGCGCGCTCGGTTTGCTGGCGTCGAAGCACCAGCCCGGGCCGACGCGCAAGCACGGCAACATCCCCCTCTGATGGTGCTCTGATGTTCCGCCGAATTCTGATCGCGAACCGGGGCGAGATCGCCCTGCGCGTCATCCGTACCGCCCGCGAGATGGGCATCGAGTGCGTCGCCGTCTACTCGGACGTCGACAACGAAGCGCTGCACGTTCGCATGGCCCACCAGGCCGTTGCGCTCGGTGGCACGACGCCGGCCGAGAGCTACCTCGACCAGGCCAAGATCCTGGCGGCAGCCAAGGCGACCGGCGCCGAGGCCATCCACCCCGGCTACGGCTTCCTGTCCGAGAACGCCAAGTTCGCCCAAGCGGTGACCGACGCGGGCCTCGCCTGGATCGGTCCGCCTCCCGGTGCCATCACCGTGATGGGCGACAAGATCGAGAGCCGCCGCGCGATGAACAAGGCTGGCGTGCCGACCGTACCGGGCCTCGAGGATCCGGTCGACGACGTCGAGCAGGCCATCCGCGACGCTGAGGGCATCGGCTATCCGATCGCCATCAAGGCGGCCGCAGGTGGCGGAGGCAAGGGCATCCGCGTGGTGCGCAAACCGGACGAGATGGCGAGCGCGTTCCGCACCGCATCGGGCGAAGCGTTGTCCTCGTTCGGCGACGGTCGCCTCTACCTCGAGCGCTATCTGGACCACCCGCGCCACATCGAGATCCAGGTGATGTTCGATGGCCACGGGAACGGCGTGCACTACTTCGAGCGCGAATGCTCGATCCAGCGCCGCCACCAGAAGCTGGTCGAGGAGGCGCCGAGCTCGGCGATCGACGAGGCCACGCGAGCCGCGATGGGCGAGGTCGCCCTCCAAGCAGGTCGAGCCGTCGGTTACGTCGGTGCCGGAACGGTCGAGTTCCTCTGGGAGGACGGCGAGTTCTTCTTCCTCGAGATGAACACGCGCCTGCAGGTCGAGCACCCGATCACCGAGATGATCACGGGCGTGGATCTGGTGCGCGAGCAGCTGCGCGTCGCGGCGGGCGAGGAGCTCGGCTACGGCCAGGACTCGCTGCACATCCACGGTCACTCGATCGAGGTGCGCATCAACGCCGAGGACCCGATCAACGGCTACCTGCCCTCGGTCGGCACGCTGCACAACCTGCGTGCACCGGGCGGACCTTGGGTGCGTTTGGACACCGGCATGTACCGCGGCATGGAGGTCGGCCTCGCGTACGACCCGATGCTCGGCAAGCTGATCGTCTGGGGCCGCGACCGCGCGCAGGCGATCGAACGCATGATCCGCGCGATCCAGGAGATGAACGTCGGTGGCGTCATGACCAGCCTGCCCGCCGCATTGACCGTGCTCGAGCACGAGCGCTTCCGGTCCGGCAACTACGATACGCATTTCCTCGAGAGCCTGACGTTGGCACCTCCGACGGAGTACCGCCAGATCGTCGCGGCCGCGGCCGCCATGCACCGCCACCTGCTCGCGCGTCGCCGCGCCCTCGAACCCCAAGCCGGTGCCCGCGCAGCCTGGCTCGAACGCGGTCGACGCGTCTCCTCCGCCGTGCGCCGCGCAGCCGATGGAGGCCCAGCATGAAGTACTTCGTCGAGATGGTCGGAGGCACGCACGAGGTCGAACTCGTCGAACGCCTGGGCGAGTTGATCGTCAAGGTCGACGGCGAGCCCATGAACTTCGACTACCACGAGATCGATCTGCTGGGTCAAGTCGTGGCCACGCACGACGGCCAGAGCTACGCGTTGTCGGTCGAAGGTGGCAAGTCGAAGGTCCGCGTCACGCTGGCCGGCCACACGTACGCGATGGAGCTCGAGGACGAGCGCGAGCGCGCTGCGCACCTCGCCGAACGCGCCGCTCGCGGTGGCGGCGGCCCGATCAAGGCCGTCATGCCGGGCATCGTGGTCGAGTACCTGGTCGAGGTCGGAGCCGAGGTCGCCGAGGGGCAGCCGCTGTTGATCCTCGAGGCCATGAAGATGCAGAACGAGATCTCCGCACCCGGCCCGGGCATCCTGGCGGCGATCCACGTCGAAGCCGGCGCGACGGTCGCGGCCGGGGACAAGCTGGTCACGCTGAAGGGGCTCGAGACCGAGTGAATGCGCACGCTGCCTGCTGTGCGGGTCGCGTGAACACCATTCCTTCATCCGGCACGTGATTCGCAAGGGGGGGAGCATGCACCGATCTCTCGCTCACCCGATCTTCGTAGGAGTCCTCTTCGTCCTGGCCGCCTGCGGCTCGCTCCCGCCCGAGCCTTCCAGCGAGAAGCCCGCAACTTCCCCGGCCGTCGAGTCCTCGTTGGTGGATCTCGCCACGGCGGTCGAGGACCTGACGCTCGAACAAGTCCAGGCCAACCGCAGACAGTTCTTCGACTCCTTGAACGGGATGGGGGACGAGGAGCGCGCGGCCGCGATTCAGGAATGGAGGCGTGCGGAACGCGAGAGAATGGGTCCACCTAGCTCGGTACGACTCATCGGCCGCCTCCTCGATCCTGACGGGAAGCCCTTCGTCGGCGTGGTCCGGCACTCCTTGCAGCAAGCCAGTCGAACCGGCGGGACGATCCACTGGGGCTCCACGGATCGTCACGTCGAGGTGCTCGATGGGCACTTCGACATCACCGTGAACACGCGGGGTTATCGGCCTCAGGTGACCGCAACGTTCGAGATCGAGCCCGTGCTCGATCCGGACCCGGCGCGTGAACTCGAGTCTCGTGGCTTTCGATGGCCCAGCGACCTGACCACCGACCCGTGGGCCCAGGCTGTCGCCTCTCCAACGTTCGTGGATCCCGTTTCCACCTCGCAGGAGGTCCCGGTGAAGGATCTTGGCGACGTCGTGTTCGACCTGCCTCCGCCGGCGGCCGTACTCGAGCTGGTGTCCGTGGATGGAGGATCCGCGGTCCCGGTTCAGATCGGTTCCTACTTCGGAGGGAAAGCGGAACCGCCGATCCCGTTCCTCGTGACGACGGATCGTCCCGTGCAACTGTTCGGACGTGGCTCGCCTGACCAGTGGTCAGGCGCGGTGCACGATAACGGTACCGGTGGAGTCCGATACTTCACCTTGGTACCGGGCGAACACAAAGTGCTGCACCTGGAGCGACTCCATTCGATTCGGATTCAGCACGAGGGCCCGGACGTGCCGGACCGTGCGCGATACTTGCTCTTCCCAGCCGAGGACTACGTCGCGACCGATCTGTCGGACGATCCGATCGGCTGGCATTTCCACTTCTCGATGGATCGTGCGAGGCTCGAGGGGTACTGGGTCAGCTTCGGACAGCTGAACAGCTCCGACATCTGGTTCTCTCCGGTGCCCAGTGGGGTGTACGTCCTGGAGGTCTTCGACGGGTCCATGGACAAGCCTGTCCGGACCGAGCGGATCGAGGTCGCCGGCGACGATGCGCAGGTCTTCGTGCTCGATTGAGACCGAAGCACCCCGATCACGATTCGCGATGGACGGTGCGGCGCACGGCCTGTGATCCAGGTCGCCATCCACGCGGTGATGGAGGCGCTGAGGAACTCGCCCCCTCGCCGCGATGCTTCTAGCGAGGGAGCGAGTGCTGCGTCACTCCATCGCTTCGAGCAGGAGCTCCGACCGTGTCGGGCCGGTCTTGGTCCCCAGCAGGAAGATCTTCGTGTCGTCCTTGGAGAACAGCGTGACCTTCTGGCCGCACTCGACGCAGTAGGCGTGTTCCGGGGACTGGAGGTAGCGGACGTACGTCTGGCACGCGGTGCAGAAGCGGTGGTCGTCGTCGAAGTTGCCCAACATGGTCAGGTCCTGGATACAGGTTTGAATTCGGGTGGAACGGGGTGATTCAGGCAGGGCATCCGCTCATTCCTCCTCGCCGTAGTCTTCGTCCTCGACGTCATCCTCGTCGTCGTTGTCGTCCCACTTGGCGAAGCGGGTCGTGGGGCGCGGGCCCCGTTGACGAGGATCTCGATCTCGGGTGGGTCGATCGATACCCCAGGACAGATACGTGTCGGAGTCCTCGTCGCCCTCGTCCTCGGAGTCCACATCGAAGTCCTCGTCGTCCCACGCGTTGGCGTCGGTGTGGGGAACTCGATTGCCGTCCGAACCAAAGTTGCGTCCTCCGTGGGACCCGTGTCGCTTGCGTTTCATCGAATGAGATTGGTGGTCAGTGAGAGGGGTCAGGAGTCGTCCCCCCTCGGTGAAACTACATTCCTTCATGTGAAGTGAATTCACGTCAAGCCAAAAAGGGAGGAGATTTTGGGGCGCCTTGTTCTGCCTCAGGGCGTCGTCTAGCGTGGGGGGATGGGCCTAGTTCAAGACACGACCGACGCCATGCTCGACCAGTGGAAACTGGAACGTCCCGAGCTCGACACGTCCGGCATGGCGGTGGTCCTGCGGGTGTTGCAGGCCTCCGGAGCCTTCTCCGAACGCCTGAAGCGCCTGCTCGAGCCCTCGAACTTGACGCCGTGGGAGTTCGACGTGCTGTCCGCCCTGCGCCGCGTCGGCAAGCCCTGGGGTGTCCCATCCAAGGACCTGTGCGAGTCAGCGATGCTGACCTCGGGAGCGATGTCCAACCGCATCGATCGGCTCGAGGAACGCGGCCTGGTGAAGCGCCGCCCGAATCCTCTGGACCGACGCAGCACGATGGTTCACCTGACGCGCAAGGGGCTCGCTCGGGTCGACCGCGTCATCGGTCTGCGGATGGAGGACGCCGTCGAATCGGTCCAGTCCCTGCGCAGCAAGGACCGCGCCGAACTGGCCCGCCTGCTGCGCCTCGTCGTACTGGGGCTCGAAGAGCTGGACGAGGATTCAGCCACATAGGCGCAAGGACACCGGTCTCCTCCGGCGACCCAGCGAAACTCGCCGACGTAGGTGAGATACCTGGAAGCATGCTCCCCGGCGACCATCGTCGTCTCGTCCAGGCTCGTCGCGGGCTGGCTGTGCTCCTTCTGGTCACGCTGGCCGCGTCAGGGCTCGGCTGCGTTGCGACTGGACAGACCACCGGCACGACAAGGCCCGGAGCTTCCATCGGTCCGACGTGGACGCTCCAGATCAGCGGGACCGTCGTCGGTCCACACGGCGCGCCCTACTCCGGAGGTCTCAGCGTCGAGCTCCGACAGACCGTCGGCGGCACAACGCACGAGCGCGGATACGCAGCGACCACAGCACGCAATGGACGATTCCAATGTCGATTGCGAGCACCCGGGTTCCGCCACGATCACGAGGCCGAGTTGTACGTCGAGGCGTACATGCTCGAGCCCGGGTTAGGCATCCGTCCTCTCATGGAATCCGCCTACCCGCCGCACATGCGCATTCCTCCGCCGCTGAAGTTGACGGAAACGACGCTCGTTCCGCCGAACATGAGAGCGCGCGGGCAAGCCACTGTTCGGGTGATCGTCGGTGAGATCATGGGGCGGGCGGTGTGCGATGCCGGGGCGATCCAACTGGACGTCCCGAATCCTTTCGGGACGTTGACCGTCGTCGGCGGAGTCGAGAATCAGGACGTCCTGCTGATCTTCCACGACTGGGACGAGCGTGCGCCGCGTCCGATTCGACCCGGCGCGCTGGTGAAGGCGAAGCCAGGCAAGACGCTCCACCTGTACGGCTGGTACGAACATGATGTGCTGCGCGGGACCGTGCTTACGCTGGACGGCTACGGGATCACCGCGTTCGCGCTCCATCCGGGGGAGGATGCGGTGCTCGTGCTCCGGCGCGTGCGGACCGTGACGGTCGCACTCGACCCGGCGCTCGGCCTCGAGGACGCTTTCGTGACCCTGACCTCGGTGGACGGGACCCGCGAGATCGAAAGCTTGGTTCGGCGCTCCAGGTCGTTCGGCGGCCGTGCCCCGAATCCGAACTGGACGTTTCCTTGCGTCGAGGTCGGCGACTACGAGTTGGTCGTACGGCGGGGTTCGCAGGAGGACCCGGGCGAGGTGCTGCGGACCGAGCAGGTCCTGGTCGGTCCGGACGAGGACGTCCACCTCGACGTGAAGTGAGCCGGCTGGTGCCTGGGATCCGTTCGGGGACCAAGTCAGGTCGTCGGTCAGCCCAGCTGTGGATCAGGATGCGAGTCACTTCCATTTTGATAGTCACTCTGATTCTGAGGCTCGCCACGTGAGGATGTTGGCTGCCGCAGGTTGAGGGCCCAGCGATCCGTCAGGGCAGAGCACGTACGGAAACCCTGCCCTGGCTCTCGGAGGGCGACGTCCCGTACGTGTTCGTGATCGAGTGAAAGGCTGGACCTTGGACGTGCCAAACGCGATCCTCCATCCGTGCTCGATCTCACGCAAACCCTCGTCGACTTCATCGAAATCCCCTCCATCACCGGAACCGAGGAGGACTACGGCGACGCCCTCGCACGCGAACTCGTCAAGCGCGGGTTCCAGGTCGAGCGGCAAGAGGTCGAACCCAGCCGCTTCAACCTGCTGGCCCGCGCCGGCGCGCCCGAGGTCGTGTTCTGCACGCACCTCGACACGGTGCCGCCGTTCTTCGGGTCCAAGGTCGCGAACGGGACCATCCATGGGCGCGGATCCTGCGACGCGAAGGGCCAGGCCGTCGCGATGCTGGCCGCGGGCGAGCGCATGCTGCAGGCGGGCGAGGATCGCATCGGATTCCTCTTCACGGTGGGCGAGGAGGAGACCTCGGACGGCGCCAAGGTCGCGAACGCCAAGCTCGCCGAGCCGTGGAGGCCGCGCTACACGATCGTGGGCGAGCCGACCGACGGCATGTTCATCCGCGGACACAAGGGCCTCTTCCACGCCAAGCTCCACGCACACGGCGTCGCCGGGCACTCCAGTCAGAAGGTCGGCCCCAGCGCCGTCCACGAATTGATCCGGGTCACGGCGAAGCTGTTGGACCAGAAGTGGGGCGAGCACCCGGTCTTCGGCCCCGGGACGGTCAACTTGGGCACCATGGTGGGGGGCGTGGCGGCCAACGTCGTCGCGGACAAGGCCGAGGCGTCGTTCCTGCTGCGCGCGGTCGAATCCCCCGACGTCGTCGAAGCGCGCATCCGCGAACACCTCGGCGAGCACGTCGAACTCGAGATCACCGGCAATGTCTACGGCCCCCTCGAATGCCACGTGCCCGAGGGCGAGGAGTCCAAGATCGTCGCGTTCGGCACCGATGCGCCGCACATGCCGGCCTGGGGCACACCGCTGTTGTTCGGCGCAGGCTCGATCCTCGATGCGCACACCGACCACGAGAAGATCGAGGTGCACGAGCTCGAGGATTGCGTCGGTCGGTTGACGAAGACGGCCAGCGACCTGCTCGCGCGCGGAACGGCTCGCTGATCGGCGCGGCGGACAAATCCGCACGGCAGTCTTGGATCGAGTGCGAGCGTTTCGTACACCCTAGTTCTCCCCACCCATCGACGAAGCGCCTGTTCACGCCTCGTCCATGCACGACACCACTCGGCCGACCGCCCGCTCGCGGTTCTGGCTCACGGCCGCCCTTCTCCTGATCCTCAACACCGCGGGGTGGATCTGGATCGCAGGACTTGTTCGGGAGCGCCGGGTCCATGCTGCGGATCCGCCCTTGCGCGTGATGCGCGTCGTCCCGGCCGGTCCTGCCCAGGATGCCGACCAGTTGTGGGTCGAGTTCGACCGCTACGTCGGCGCTGGGAAGTTGGGCGAAACGTTGGACGCTGCACCGTTCGTGTTCGACCCGCCGCTGCAGGGATCCTGGACCTGGGAGTCCGGAAATCGGCTCGCGTTCGCTCTGGAGGCTCCGCTCGAGGCAGGGTTCGTCTACAGCGCGGCACCGACGATGCGCTTTGAAGAGATCCTGGGAGCACCGCTCGATCCGGTCGACCGCCCCACATGGACCACGCGTGGACTCGAGGTCCGGGACGTGCTCGTGCACGAGGCCGGACTCCACAAGGTCGTCGTCGAGCTGCGGTTCAGTGAAGCGGTGCACCCGGATGCGTTGCGCGAACACCTGACCCTGCGGGATCCGGAGTCCCGGCGAGAGCTGGAGCACCAGGTGCTGGGGGACTCGCGCGCCACCCGCCGGGTTCGCGTGGAGCTCGCTCGAAGCGCCGCCAAGATCATCGTCGAGGTGGACGAAGGACTGCTCGCCGAGGGCCGCGCGATCGGTCTCGCGAAGGCCACGCAGCACACGTTGCTCGTTCCGGATGCCGCGACGCTGTCCGTGTTGCACCGCTCGGTCGACGTCGCCCGGCATGGACCGACCTCGACGATCGAGCTCCGTTTCGATCGTTCGCTCGCCATGGGCCAGGATCTCGCCGGGGTCACGCTCGACCCACCGGTGAAGGACCTGCGTGTCGACGTGTCGGGCAGGCAGCTCCGGCTGACCGGCGAGCTCGAGTGCCGCCGTTCGTACCGCGTGCGCCTGCCCGACACCCTGGTCGGGACGGACGGAGTGACGCTCGACGACAACACCCAGATCGAGGTGGCCGTCGGCGGTCGCTCCCCTTCGCTTTGGATGCCGTCGGGTGGCGTGTTGGGCGCGCACGGCAACCTCGAGATCCTGTTCGGTGCGTGCAACGTCGACCGCATTCGCTTGAGCGCATGGCGCGTACACGAGAACAACCTGGTCGAACACGCTTCGGGTCGCGGGCCGCATCGCACTTCGGCTCCTGTGTACGAGACGATCGTCGACATCGGTGGCACACCGGACGTGCCCGAGGTCCACGCGCTCAGCCTGAACGGCTTGCTAGGTGAGAACCCGCTCGGTACGTACCGCGTCGAGGTGGAGGACCTGAACTCCGGGTGGCGCTCCGACCACGCTGTCGTGCGCATCAGCGATCTCGGCATGACCGTCAAGCTCGGCGCGAACTCCGCTTTCGTTTGGGTGCACGGATTGAGCGATGCGCAGGCGAAGGAGGGCGCGACCGTGCGCCTCTACACCCGCACCGATCAACGCCTGGCCGTGGGACGCACCGGACCTGACGGGACCGTCGTTCTGCCGTTGCCCAAGGAACTGCCGGAAGGCGGGCCGGTCCTCGCGACGGTCGAGTTGAACGGCGACCTCAACTGGCTCGAGCCGGACGAACGTCACTGGGTCCTCGAAGGGGCCAGCGCGAACGGCCGCGCTTGGCCCGGCGACCTGGACGTGGCCGCGTGGACCGAGCGCGACCTGCATCAACCGGGCGAGAACGTGAACGTTTTGGCTCTCGGCCGCGACCGCGAAGGGCGCGTCATTCCGCGGTCCGAGCTGACGGCCAAACTGACCGGACCCGATGCGCGGACCGTGTCGACCGCAACCTTCCATCTGGAACCCGGCGCCCAGGGCTTCGGCCACGTCGACCTGCCGAGCGATGCTTCGGGCGCCACCGGGGTCCACCACGTCGAGATTCACGCGGCGGGCGGCCAGCGCGTCGCGCGCATCCCCGTGCTCGTCGAACCCTTCGTGCCTGCGCGCATCGAGGTCGAATCGTCGATCGTGGGGGAAGAGGACGGGCTCCGTCGTTTCACCCAGCAGGATCCGGCACCGCGCGTTCGTGTGACGACGCGTTACCTGGTCGGACGAGCCGCGAGCGACCTGGCCGTGAAGGCTCGCACGACCTGGCGCACGATCGCGTTCCACGCGGACGGATTTGAGGGCTATCGGTTCCCGTCCACCGCGCGGACCGAACGTTCGAAGCACG